>NZ_JBSFJX010000034.1:0-72835 GCF_053598275.1 Streptomyces sp. NPDC001156
CCGGGCGGGGGTGAGGCGGCGGGGCTCGGCCGGCAGTTCCCAGGGCCGGCGCAGGTCCTCGGCTAGTGGGCCCGCGGGACGGCTCCCGGAAGCGGCGTACCCCCGACGGGGTCACCACCGCGTGCACCGGGCGGTCGTGCGGCTCCTCGGGCACGCGCTCCACGACCTCCGTGTCGTACAGGAGCACCACCAGAGCGGGATCGGACTGCGCGCGCTCCAGGCGGGCCAGCACGCGGTCGTACGAGCCGCCGCCGCGGCCGAGCCGCATGCCCCGCGCGTCGACCGCGACGCCGGGCAGCAGCACGGCGTCGGCCTGCCCCACGGCCTCGGGGCCCAGCGGCTCGCCCGCAGGCTCCAGAAGGGCCATCCGCCCGCCGTGCCGGACGCGTACGAGGGAGTCGGGACCGGCGTACGCTCCCCAGTCGAGGTCGTTGTCCGGCAGGAGCACGGGGAGCAGCACCCGCACTCCCCGAGCGCGCAGCGTGTCGAGGAGTGCCAGGGTGCCGGGTTCGTTGCCGACGGAGACGTACGCGGCCACGGTGCGCGCCTGAGCCAGTTCGGGCAGCTGCAGCGCCCGCCGGGCGAGGGCGGCGGCCGCCTCGCGCACGTCATTCGCCGTCAACCTGTCCCTCACCTCGAGGAGTCCCCGCCGCAACATTCGCTTGTCAGGCTCGGTCCGGTTTTCCTTGGGAGTCACAGGTCAGTGCCCTGCCCTTTCTGAATGCGGTCATATGGCAGCAAATACTGCAGGGGTGCAGATTCCGCACATTGCCACCGGATATGGTGGCGGGCATGACTGAGTCGCACCCCACGATCACCAAGGCTGTCATTCCTGCAGCAGGCCTCGGCACCCGGTTCCTGCCGGCCACGAAGGCCACCCCCAAAGAGATGCTGCCGGTCGTCGACAAGCCCGCGATCCAGTACGTGGTCGAGGAGGCCGTCTCCGCGGGGCTCGACGACGTACTGATGATCACCGGTCGCAACAAGAGGCCCCTCGAGGACCACTTCGACCGCAACTACGAGCTGGAGTCCGCCCTCGAGAAGAAGGGCGACGCCGAGCGGCTGGCCAAGGTCCAGGAGTCCAGCGACCTCGCCACCATGCACTACGTCCGCCAGGGCGACCCCAAGGGCCTCGGGCACGCCGTGCTGTGCGCCGCCCCGCACGTCGGCCACGAGCCCTTCGCCGTCCTCCTCGGCGACGACCTGATCGACCCGCGCGACCCCCTGCTGGCCCGCATGGTGCAGGTCCAGGAGCAGCGCGGCGGCAGCGTCATCGCGCTCATGGAGGTCGCGCCGGAGCAGATCCACCTCTACGGGTGCGCGGCCGTCGAGACCACCGAGGACAGCGACGTCGTCAGGGTGAGCGGTCTGGTCGAGAAGCCGGACCCGATGGACGCGCCGTCCAACTACGCGATCATCGGCCGCTACGTCCTCGACCCGGCCATCTTCGACATACTGCGCAAGACCGAGCCGGGGCGCGGCGGCGAGATCCAGCTCACCGACGCCCTCCAGCAGCTCGCCGAGGACGAGAAGGTCGGCGGCCCCGTGCACGGCGTCGTCTTCAAGGGCCGCCGCTATGACACCGGCGACCGCGGCGACTACCTGCGTGCCATTGTCAGACTCGCGTGCGAACGTGAAGATCTGGGTCCGGACTTCCGGACCTGGCTTCGCAGTTACGTGACCGAGGAGATGTAGCGATTTGAGTGCCGCCGCGAGCCGCCCCGCCGACCGGGACCATCTCTGGTCGGTGGACGAACACCTGGAGGACGTCCTCGCGACCGTTCGACCCCTGGAGCCCATCGAGCTGCAGCTGCTCGACGCCCAGGGGTGCGTCCTGGTCGACGACGTCACGGTGCCGGTCTCACTGCCGCCGTTCGACAACAGCTCGATGGACGGGTACGCGGTGCGGGTCGCGGATGTCGCGGGGGCGAGCGAGGAGTTCCCGGCCGTCCTCACGGTGGTCGGGGACGTCGCGGCGGGCGCGGCCGACCTGCTCCAGGTGGGACCGGGCCAGGCCGCGCGGATCATGACGGGCGCCCCGCTGCCGCCCGGCGCCGAAGCCGTCGTGCCCGTCGAGTGGACCGACGGCGGTCTCGGCGGCGGTCCCGTCTCCGGGATGCCGGCTCGCAGCGTGGCCCCGGAGGGAGCCACCGGGCAGGTGCGCGTGCACCGCCCGGCGGAGGCCCGCGCGCATGTGCGCGCACAGGGCAGCGATGTGAAGGCGGGCGACCTCGCCCTCGAGGCGGGCACCGTGATCGGGGCACCGCAGATCGCGCTGCTCGCCGCGATCGGCCGCGGTACGGTACGGGTGCGCCCGCGCCCACGCGTGGTGGTTCTGTCGACCGGCAGCGAACTCGTCCAGCCCGACGAGGACTTGGCGGTCGGCCAGATCTACGACTCCAACAGTTTCGCCCTCACGGCCGCCGCACGGGACGCCGGCGCCATCGCCTACCGGGTCGGCGCGGTCGCGGACGACGCCGACACCCTTCGTTCCGCCATCGAGGACCAGCTCCTGCGCGCCGACCTCGTGGTCACCACCGGAGGGGTGAGCGTGGGTGCGTACGACGTCGTCAAGGAGGCCCTCACCTCCGTCGGGGACGAGGACGAGGCGGGCGGCGGTGTCGAGTTCCGCAAGCTCGCCATGCAGCCCGGAAAGCCGCAGGGCTTCGGCGTCATCGGCCGTGACCACACACCACTGCTCGCGCTGCCGGGCAACCCGGTGTCGTCGTACGTCTCCTTCGAACTGTTCGTACGCCCGGCGATCCGCACCCTGATGGGCCTGACGGATGTGCACCGCCCCCGGGCCAGGGCCGTCCTCAAGGCGGACAAGGCGCTGAGCTCGCCCGCGGGCCGGAGGCAGTTCCTGCGCGGGAAGTACGCCGACGGCACGGTGACCACGGTGGGCGGCGCGGAATCACACCTGGTCGCAGCGCTCGCGCACGCCGACGCGCTGATCGTCGTCCCCGAGGACGACACCTCCGTCGAGCCGGGCGCCGAGGTCGAGGTGATCCTCCTCGGCTGAAGGCGCGGCCTCGGAGCCGCCGCGCGCCCGGACGTGCGGTGCGGGGCCGGTGGTGCCGCCGTGTTCCGTGAGGCTCCGCAAAGTGCCCGGGCCGCGACCTTCGCCCGGCCGGGCCCGCGGTACCAGGGAGCCCCTTCCTGACCGGGAGGGCCGCTCCATGGACCTCGCTCGGCTGATCGCGTCGAGTTGGCGGTACCGTGTCGCGCACAGCAGACCCGCGCACCGCGCCGGGCCCGGGACCGGGAGTGCCGCAGCACATGAGTACGCAGGACCGACTGACCCATATCGACGAGGCGGGAGCCGCCCGCATGGTCGACGTCTCCGGGAAGGACGTGACCGAGCGCACCGCGCGGGCCAGTGGTCGCGTGCTGGTCTCGCGGCGCGTGATCGAGCTGCTGCGCGGGGAGGGCGTGCCCAAGGGCGACGCGCTCGCGACCGCGCGTATCGCGGGCATTATGGGCGCCAAGCGCACCCCGGACCTGATCCCTCTGTGCCACCCGTTGTCGGTGTCCGGTGTGAAGCTGGATCTGGCGGTGGCGGACGACGCGGTGGAGATCACCGCGACCGTGAAGACCACCGACCGCACGGGCGTCGAGATGGAGGCGCTCACCGCGGTCAGCGTCGCGGCACTGACCGTGATCGACATGGTCAAGGCGGTCGACAAGGGGGCGGTCATCACGGACGTGCGCGTGGAGCAGAAGACGGGCGGCAAGTCCGGCGACTGGAGCCGGGCATGACGGCACCGGACGGCGCGCCGGCCGGCGGCGCCCTGTCGGCGGCGTACGCGGCGCTCGTGGTGACCGCGTCCAACCGCGCGGCCGCGGGCGTGTACGAGGACAAGGGCGGCCCCCTGATCGCGGAGGCGCTCACCCGCTTCGGCTTCGCGGTCGACGGGCCGTGGGTGGTGCCCGACGGTGACCCGGTGGAGGACGCGCTGCGGACGGGGTCCCGGGCCGGGTACGACGTGATCGTCACGACCGGCGGCACCGGACTCTCGCCCACCGACCGCACCCCCGAGGCGACCCGCGCGGTGATCGACTACGAGGTGCCGGGCATTCCGGAGGCCATCAGGGCGTTCGGAAGGGAGAAGGTGCCCGCGGCGGCGCTCTCCCGGGGACTCGCCGGAGTCGCCGACGGGACGTTGATCGTCAACCTGCCGGGATCGACCGGCGGAGTGAAGGACGGACTGGCCGTGCTGGAACCCCTGTTGGTCCACGCCGTCGACCAGCTGCGCGGCGGTGACCACCCGAGGGCCGACGCGGACGGGTCCCCGGCCGGCGAGAACCGCTCCAGACCGAGTGGGGGTGCGAGCTGAACAGCCCATCCTGGCCCGTCGAGCTGGTGGACGACGATGTCGTCCTGCGGCCCATAAAGCTGCGCGACCAGCGGCTGTGGCGCGAGGTCAACCGGCGCAACCGGGACTGGCTGCGCCCGTGGGAGGCGACCATTCCGCCGCCCACGCCCAGCGGTCCCCTCACTCAGCGGCCGACCTACCGGCAGATGGTCCGGCATCTGCGCAGCGAAGCCAACGCGGGCCGGATGCTGCCTTTCGTCATCGAGTACCAGGGACGGCTCGCCGGACAGCTGACGGTGGCCGGGATCACCTGGGGCTCGATGTGCTCGGGGCACGTCGGCTACTGGGTGGACGAGGCGGTCGCGGGCCGCGGGGTGATGCCGACCGCCGTGGCGCTCGCCGTCGACCACTGCTTCCGGACCGTCGGACTGCACCGCATCGAAGTCTGTATTCGCCCCGAGAACCGGCCGAGCCGCCGGGTCGTGGAGAAACTGGGATTCCGCGAGGAGGGGCTCCGGCCGCGTTATCTCCACATCGACGGGGCCTGGCGCGACCATCTGGTGTTCGCACTCACCGCGGAAGAGGTGCCCGAGGGACTGCTGGCGCGCTGGCACCGGGCACGCTCACAACAGGCTGGTGCGCAGAGCGGCAGTGCCCGCATACAGGGGACGAGCAGGGATCCGAGTAAGCCGGGCCACTCCGGTAAATAAAAAATATGTTCGAAATTGATCGGGCGATGATCGTCTGGGCCAATGAATTGGCGGTCCCGATGGCCTGCTGATCGCATCGATCCCAAGAAAAGTTCGAAATATCAGCCAGATCGTGCGACACACCGGCCCAATTGGCAGATGGCCCCATGCAAACCCCTCTACCGTGTGAGGCGTGAGCAGCAGCGGCCTCATCTACGCAGTCATTGTCGGGGCCTGGGCCGCCTACTTGGTGCCGATGTGGCTCCGTAGGCAGGACGAGCTGAACGAGTCTCGTCCGACGGAACGCTTCAGCACAGCCATCCGGCTGCTGTCCGGACGGTCGGGCATGGAGCGTCGATACGCCAAGGACCTGCGGGCGCGCTCCTCCGAAGAGGGGGAGCGCAGTTCCGGGCCGGACGTCGTCACCGATTCGGTGGACGTCCGGGCCTTCGCCATGCCCCCGACCGACGCGCAGGCGCGGGCCCGGGTGGAACCGGAGGGGCAGGCCAGGCGCGAGCAGACAGATCCGGGCGCGGCCAAGCCCGGCACGCAGTCCCCGTCGCCGTCGGCATCGCCGTCCCCGTCCAAGGCCGCCGGGGCGCAGTCCAAGGGCGCGCCCGCTTCCGAGGCGAAGGTCGCCCGCCCCGCGGTGGGCAAGGGGGCGTCCGGGGCTCGGAAGGTGTCTTCGGCGGAGGCCATGGCGCGTGCCCGGCGCTCGAAGGTACTTGCACGCCGGCGGCGCACGACTGTGATGCTCTTCCTTGCGTTCACGCTCGGCGCGATCGTCGCCGCGGTCGGGGGGCTGGCCTTCCTGTGGGCGCCCGGTGTACCCGCCGTCCTGCTGAGCGTCTACATCGCGCATCTGAGGGCGAAGGAGCGCAAGCGGTTCACCTACACGATGGACCGGCAGCGGGCCGAGGCGGCGGCGCAGCGGCTGCGCGAGCGGCAGCCGAGGCGGCGGCCGCCAGTCGACTCCGGCGCGGACAAGCCGGAGGAGGGGCCCGAGTCGGAAAGTGATCCCGGGCTGTCCGCGCTGGCGGCCGACCGCCGGGCCCTGGTCGAGCAGACGGATCACGCCGAGTGGGTGGACCAGCAGCGCGAGCGGCAGCGCAGGCCAGGCCACGGCGACAGCTGGGACCCGGTGCCGGTGCCCCTGCCGACGTATGTGACCGCGCCGGTCGCTCCGCGGGCGACGCCCAGTGTGGACCTCGGGGCGCCGGACGCGTGGAGCTCGGCCCGGTCGAGCGCGGCGGAGGCGGCTGCGCCCGTACCGGACGTGTCCGCGGCCGGTGCCGAGCCGGACTCCGGGGAGTCCGGTGCGCAAGCCGAGGACCAGACGGAGGCCGCCGACGGCGGCCGAACCGACGCCCGCCGCGCGGCGTCCGCGCGCCGTTCCCGGGAGCGGGGGCGCACCCCGCTGTTCGACCAGTACGAGGACGGGGAGCGCCCCAAGGCCGCCAACGAGTAGCAGCGGGTGCGCCGCCGGCCCTCCGCCCCCGTGGTTGACCAGGGCGGAACGGATTTCCGGGCAGGCCGATGAGGATGCTAGAGTTTCACTCGTTGCAAGGGCCTGTGGCGCAGTCCGGTAGCGCACCTCGTTCGCATCGAGGGGGCCAGGGGTTCAAATCCCCTCAGGTCCACGCAGCTCAGAGCCCCGGTCGGTGAACACCGACCGGGGCTCTGACGTGTTGTGCAGGAAAGATGCGCGGCAATTACTCTGGATCTTGCTACCGAGGTGCTTACCGGCCTTGCTCAGCGCTCGACGGGCCCCCTCGGGTCGGACGTGTGGACTCCTCCCTCGTCGCTGCGATCTTGCTGTGGCGCGGGATCTGCATCGCGATGCGAATATGAAGTCGGGACCGTCCCCGGCCAAGCCGATGGGTTCCTGGATTCCGGAAGGGCAATTCCCTGGCGCCAAAAGCGGGTTGTGACCCTGCGCGCAAAGGAGCCGCCGGGTCTGGACACTGCGACCAGCCCCGCCGCGCATTGCGGGCGTCGCGACGAGTCGGGATCAGCCAGCGAAACAGGGCAGTTGAAGGGATCCCGGATCCCGTCCGAACGCGGCGCGCCCGCCGCATGGTTCACAGCGGGGAGCGGCGCGCAGAGCCGGGCGTTTCGCGGCCGTGCCCTACAGCGGCTTCGCGAAGCACAGGCTGAGTTCGTGGAAGCGGTAGTAGCCGAACTTGGCGCACGGTTCGTAGCCGCTCGAGGCGTAGAGTGCCACGGCCTCCGGCTGCTTGCTGCCCGTCTCCAGGACCATGCGGGTGCGGCCGGCCGCACGGGCGTCCTCCTCCAGCGCGGCCAGTATGCGGCGTGCCAGGCCTCTGCCGCGCAGCTCCTCTGTGACGAACATCCGCTTGAGTTCGGCGTCCCCGGCCAGATACCCCTCGTCGTTCTTCTCCTGGGCGCGCCAGCCGCCCGTGGCGACGGGACGGTCCTGTTCGTCGTAGGCGATCAGATAGAGACCGGCGGGCGGCTCGAACATCGCCGGATCCAGGTACGTGACATCGCCACCGTCGCCGTAGCGCAGGTGGTACTCGGCCTGGACCTCGTCGTTGAGCTTGACGGCGTCGGGGTGGTCGAACGAAACGCGGCGAATATCCATACCAGTTATCGTACATCTATGCATATCTCGGAACAGGGGCCCTACCAGTGTGCCGGTATGGTTCCCGGGTGCTCACTGTGACCTCCGTGAATGTGAACGGGCTGCGCGCCGCCGCGAAGAAGGGCTTCGTGGAATGGCTTGCCGGTACCTCGGCCGATGTGGTGTGCCTCCAGGAGGTGCGGGCCGAGGCCGGGCAGCTTCCGGAGGGCGTACGGGCGCCGGAGGGGTGGCATGTCGTGCACGCGCCCGCCGAGGCCAAGGGGCGCGCCGGGGTGGCGCTTTACACGCGGCGTGAGCCCGACCGTGTGCGGATCGGGTTCGGGTCCGCCGAGTTCGACGGCAGCGGGCGGTATGTCGAGGCGGATCTGCCCGGCGTCACCGTCGCCAGCCTGTATCTGCCCTCGGGGGAAGTGGGGACCGAACGGCAGGAGGAGAAGGTCCGTTTCATGGCGGAGTTCCTCGGCTATCTGAAGGACCTCCGGGAGCGGGCCGCCGCCGACGGCCGCGAGGTCGTCGTCTGCGGTGACTGGAACATCGCCCACGCCGAGACCGACCTGAAGAACTGGCGTGGCAACCAGAAGAACTCCGGTTTCCTGCCCGAGGAACGGGCGTGGCTGAGCCGGGTCCTCGATCCCGCGGACGGCGGGTTCGTCGATATGGTGCGGGCCCTGCATCCGGACACCGAGGGGCCGTACACCTGGTGGTCCTACCGGGGACGGGCCTTCGACAACGACACGGGGTGGCGGATCGACCTGGCCGTGGCGACCCCCGGGCTCGCGGGACGGGCCGTCAAGGCGGTCGTGGAACGGGCGGCCAGCCATGGTGAGCGGTGGTCGGATCACGCTCCCGTGACGGTGACCTTCGAAAGGTAGCCGACCGGGCGGGGCGTTCCGGAACGGCTCTAGCGCTTGCGCAGGCGGCGGTCCAGGGCCAGGGAGAGTTCCGCCTCCATGACGCTTTTGGTCAGGGGCCGCAGGCGCTCGGCGTCCTCCGCGGGACGGTCGTGGGCGGTCAGCAGGTCGGCGAAGAGGTCCGCCAGTGCCTCCGCGTGGTCGCGGACCCGGCGCGCGGCGCCCAGGACGTCCGCGAGCGGGATGCCCTCGCGGACCAGGGCCGCCGACACATCGAGCAGGCGCCGGCTGATGTGGACTATCTCGCCGCCGTCCGTGCCCAGGTAGCCGAGGTCGAGGGCCGCGGCCAGGTTCTCGGGGGTCGCCTCGGTGCCGAACACATCGGCCAGCGCCTCGGGCGTCAGGCGGACCGGGGTCTCCTCGGTGGGCGCGCCGAGGCCGAGCAGGTCGCCCACGTCTCTGCCGTGGTCGAAGGCCTCGGCGAGTTCCGCGATGCCGCTCAGGGTGTGGCCGCGTTCCAGCAGCGCCGAGATCGTGCGAAGCCGGGCCAGGTGCGTGTCGTCGTACCAGGCGATCCGGCCCTCGCGGCGCGGGGGCTGGATCAGTTTGCGCTCGCGGTAGAAACGCAGGGTGCGCACCGTGATGCCGGCCCGCTCGGCCAACTCCTCCATGCGGTACTCGCGCCGCTCCCCGTCCTCAACCACTCCCGCACCCTACGTCGTACCCCGGGTAACTTTCCTCGTCCCACCCCCTACCCATCGGTACACGGCTGCCCTACCCTCCCATTGCGCCAGCGCTCACTGGCAGAGTCGCACAGAGCATGGAGGGGCGTAATGGCCGAGCACGAGCATGTGCCTCATGTACGGGTGGCGGTGGTGGGATCCGGGTTCGGCGGGCTCGGGGCCGCCGTGCGGCTGCGGCGGGAGGGCATCACCGACTTCGTCGTCCTGGAGCGGGCAGGCTCCGTCGGCGGCACCTGGCGCGACAACAGCTACCCGGGGTGCGCCTGTGACGTGCCGTCCCACCTGTACTCCTTCTCCTTCGCGCCCAACCCCGACTGGCCGCGCACCTTTTCCGGCCAGGAGCACATCCGCGCGTACCTGGAGCATGTGGCGGACCTCTACGGGCTGCGCTCGCACATCCGCTTCGACTCCGAGGTGAAGCTGATGACCTGGGACACGGAGCGACTGCACTGGACGATCGAGACCAGCGGCGGTTCGCTCACCGCCGATGTCGTCGTCTCCGCCACCGGGCCGCTGTCCGACCCCAAGGTGCCGGACATCCCGGGCCTCGACGGCTTCCCGGGCAAAATCTTCCACTCCGCCCGCTGGGACCACGACTACGACCTGCGCGGCAAGCGTGTCGCGATGGTCGGCACCGGGGCGTCCGCGATCCAGATCGTGCCCGAGATCCAGCCGGTGGTCGGCAGCCTCACCCTCTTCCAGCGCACCCCGCCGTGGGTGATGCCGCGCGTCGACCGGGCCATCAGCGGCCTCGAGCGACGGCTGCACCGCGCGCTGCCGTTCACCACCGGGCTGCGCCGGGGCCTCCTGTGGGGCATCCGGGAGCTGCAGGTCCAGGCGTTCACCAAGCACCCCGACGAACTGGGTCTTATCGAACGGCTGGCCAGGCGCAACATCGCCCGGGGCATCAAGGACCCGGCCTTGCGCGCCAAGTTGACGCCCGACTACCGCATCGGCTGCAAGCGGATCCTGCTCTCCAACTCGTACTATCCGGCGCTCTCCCGGCCGAACGTCGACGTCGTCGCCAGTGGCCTCAGCGAGGTCCGCGGCTCCACCCTCGTCGCGGCGGACGGCACCGAGGCGGAGGTCGACGCGATCGTCTTCGGAACGGGCTTCCACGTCACGGACATGCCGATCGCGGAGCGGGTCGTCGGCGCCGACGGGCGCACGCTCGCGGCGGCCTGGAGCCAGGGCATGAGGTCGCTGCGCGGCGCGACCGCCGCCGGGTTCCCCAACTGGATGACGATCATCGGCCCCAACACGGGCCTTGGGAACTCCTCGATGATCCTGATGATCGAGTCCCAGCTGAACTACATGGCCGACTATCTGCGGCAGTTGGACGTCCTCGGCGGCCGGGCCGCGCTGGACGCGCAGACGGAGGCCGTCGACGCCTGGAACCACACGGTGCAGGAACGCATGAAGCGCACAGTGTGGAACACCGGCGGATGCACCAGCTGGTATCTGGACGCGAGCGGCCGCAACACCACCATCTGGCCCGGTACGACCACCGAGTTCCGGAGCGCGACGCGACGCGTGGACCTCGGCGAGTACGAGGTGGTCCGGGCGCCCGGCGCACCGCGGACGGACGAGGGTTCCGGCACGACGAAGGCGGAGGCACGCGCATGAGCCGTCCAGCGCATGTGGTGAGCGGGCCGTACGCGCCCCCGGTCCCGGCCCGCGAGCTGACCGTACGGTCCGCCGACGGTGCCCGGTTGCACGTCGAACTGCATGGCCCCGAGGGTGCGCCCGCGGTGGTCCTCGCCCACGGCTGGACCTGCTCGACCGCCTTCTGGGCGGCGCAGGTGCGAGACCTCGCCGCCGACCACCGGGTGATCGCCTACGACCAGCGGGGACACGGGCGCAGCCCGGCCGGCCCCACGTACGGCACGGAGGCGCTCGCCGACGACCTGGAGGCGGTGCTCGCCGAGACGCTCCCAGCCGGTGGGAAGGCCGTGGTCGTGGGGCACTCCATGGGCGGGATGGCGGTACTGGCCGCGGCCGCGCGCCCCCGCTTCAGGGAGCGGACGGCGGCCGTCCTGCTGTGCAGCACGGGCAGTGCGCGCCTGGTCGCCGAGGCGCTCGTGCTGCCGCTGCGCCCCGGGCGCTTCCGCACCTGGCTCACGGCGCGCATCCTGGGTTCGCCCGCCCCGCTCGGGCCGGTCACGCCGACGGCCCGGCGCATCCTCAAGTACGCCACCATGGGCGCCGGTTCGACGCCGGACATGGTGGAGGCGTGCGCGCAGGTGGTGCACGCCTGCCCGCGCGGGGTGCGCCACGCCTGGTCGCGTGTGCTCGAGGGGCTGGATCTGGAGGCCGACGTACGGGAGTTGACGGTGCCGACGGAGGTCCTGGTCGGCACCGCGGACCGGCTCACGCCGCCGGTGCACGCGCGGGAGCTGGTCGCCGGGCTGCCCTACTGCGTGGGAAGCACGGAGCTGCCGGGGCTCGGCCATATGACGCCGGTGGAGGCGCCGGAGCCGGTCAACGGGAAAATCCGGGAACTCGTCACCCGGTACGCGGTGGACGCACGGCTGGAGGAGGGCGCATGAGCAAGGTGAGTCTGGAGGGGCAGGTCGCAGTCGTCACCGGCGCCGCGCGGGGTGTCGGCGAACTGCTGGCCCGCAAACTGTCGGCGCGCGGTGCGAAGGTGGCGCTCGTCGGCCTGGAGCCGGACGCACTCAAGCAGGTCTCGGAACAGCTGTACGGGGACAGCGCCCACTGGTACGCCGACGTCACCGACCACGAGGCGATGACGCGGGTCGCCCGGGAGGTCAAGGAGCGGTTCGGGAAGGTCGACATCGTGGTCGCCAACGCGGGCGTGGCCAACGGCGGGCCGTTCGCCGACTCCGACCCCGAGGCATGGCGGCGGGTGATCGAGGTCAATCTGATCGGCTCCGCGGTGACGGCCCGGGCGTTCCTGCCGGTGCTGACGGAGAGCCGCGGCTATCTGCTTCAGATCGCCTCGCTGGCGGCGATCACGCCCGCGCCGATGATGACGGCGTACTGCGCGTCCAAGTCGGGTGTGGAGGCGTACGCGCACAGCCTGCGTGCGGAGGTCGCCCACAAGGGTGTACGGGTCGGCGTCGGGTATCTCTCCTGGACCGACACGGACATGGTACGCGGCGCCGACCAGGACGAGGCCATGCGGGAGTTGCGGCAACGGCTGCCGTGGCCGTCCAACAAGACGTATCCGCTCGGACCTGCGGTGGACCGGATCGTGTCCGGGATCGAGCGGCGGTCCGGTCATGTCTACGGACAGGGGTGGTTGCGCGGGATGCAGGCCGTGCGCGGTTATCTCCCGGGCATCATCGCGACGGTGGGGCAGCGCGAGATGCGCAGGTTCGAGCCGCGGCTCAAGGGGGTCGGCACTGGGCTGGTGGGGGCCGGCGGAGAGGCCGATGAGCAGCAGCGCAGTACGCTGCGTAACTGATCGAAATGCGTTGTTTGTCCGGTCGTGTAAATCTGGTCGAGGCCCAATCCCCTCACCCACTACGGGAGTGAACACACATGGGCATGAAGGACCAGTTCCAGGAGAAGTCCGGGCAGGCGAAGCAGCAGGCCAAGCAGAAGATGGAGCAGGGCAAGCAGCAGGCCCAGCAGCGTGGTCGGCAGCAGTCCCCGCAGCGCGGCCAGCAGTCCCCGCAGCGTGGCCGGCAGTCGCAGGACGACCAGCAGCGGCTGCGGGACGAGGCTGAGGACCGCTTCAATCAGGACTACGACGCCTAGTCGCTGCCCTTGACTTCGGCCTTGAGTGGGGTGCCCGTTCTTCGGAGGGCACCCCACTCTTCGTGTGCTCACGGCAAGACCGGGCACACCGGCAGCGCTACCGGGTCAACCCCTCTTCCGCGGGGGCAGTTTCGGGCGGGTCCTGTCCGGGATACCGCTGTAGTCCGGCGGGGTCGCGGGCGGGTTGGTGTGGAGGAGTTCGACGGCCAGTCCGACCGCGTCGTCCAGTTGCCTGTGGCGGCCCTCGGCCCAGTCCAGCGGCGTACGCAGGATCTCCAGGTCCGGATCCACGCCCCGGTTCTCCACGGACCAGCCGTACTCCGCGAACCACGCCGCGTTCATCGGGACGGTGATCACGGTGCCGTCGCCCAGGCGGTGCCGGCCTGTCATGCCGACCACTCCGCCCCAGGTGCACGAGCCCACCACCGGGCCGAGATTCAGCAGTTTGATGGCCGCTGTGATCATGTCGCCGTCGGAGGAGGTCGCTTCGTCGGCCAGCGCCACGATGGGACCTCGGGGGGCGTTGGACGCGTACGACACCGGCTGGGCGTTGCGGGTGAGGTCCCAGCCGAGGATCTTGCGCGTGAGCTTCTCGATGACCAGCTCGCTGATGTTGCCGCCCGCGTTGCCCCGTACATCCACGATGAGCGCGGGCCGGGCGACCTCCATCCGCAGGTCCCGGTTGAACTGGGCCCAGCCCGAGCCCCCCATGTCCGGGATGTGCAGGTATCCGCAGCGGCCGCCGCTCAACTCCCGTACGACCTGGCGGCGTTTGGCCACCCAGTCCTGGTAGCGCAGTGGCCGCTCGTCGATGAGGGGAACCACGGCCACCCGGCGGTGGCCGCCCTCCCCGTCCGCCGGTGCGAAGGTCAGCTCGACCGTCGTACCGCCCGAGCCCGCCAGCAGCGGATAGGGCCCCGTGACGGGGTCCACCGGCCGCCCGTCCACATGGGTGAGGACGGCGCCGTCCCGGATCCCCGTGCCCGCGAGCGGTGAGCGCGCCTTCGAGTCCGACGACTCGCCCGGCAGGATCCGCCTGACCACCCATCTGTCGTCCCGGCGTGTGAAGTTGGCACCCAGCAGCCCCTGGTAGCGCTGGTAGTGCGGGGGTCCCTCGTTGCGCCGGGCCGGCACCACGTACGCGTGCGACGTGCCCAGCTCGCCCAGGACCTCGCGCAGCAGGTCCGCGAAGTCGTCGGGCGAGGCTACCCGTTCGACCAGCGGGCGGTACTGCTCCAGGATCGCGTCCCAGTCGATCCCGCACATGCCCGGCTCCCAGAAGTACGCCCGGATGAGCCGCCCCGCCTCCGCATAGGCCTGCCGCCACTCCGCCGGCGGGTCCACCACGTGCATGATCCGGCGCGTGTCGATCCAGACCGTCGTGTCGGAATCGCCGGACTCGGTCGACGGCACGGCCCGCAGGTCGCCCTCATCGACGACCACCAGCCGCGTGCCGTCCCCGCTCACCGCGAACCAGTCCAGATGGGCGACGAGGTCGGACTTCTTCGCCTTGCTGATGCTGAAGTGCTCCAGGGACGGGCGGCCGGTGGTGTCGTCCGGGTTCACGAAGGTCTCGCCGAGTGCACCCGAGATCGGCCAGCGCATCCACACGAGGCCGCCGCCCGCGACCGGCCGCAGCTCCGAGTACTTCGAGGCCGTGACCGGGAACGGCGTCACCCGGCTCTCCAGTCCCTCGATCTCGACCGTCACCACCCCGTCGCCTTCTTCCTCCTCCAGCGGATCCAGGCCGCCGGCCGCGGGGCGCCCCTCCGGGTTCACCGCGAAGGGGGAGGGGGTGGCCGAGGAGAGGGGGACCAGATACGGGCGGGAGCCGAGCGGGAAGGACAGGTCACCGGTGTGCACGTCGTACACCGGGTCGAAGCCGCGCCAGGACAGGAAGGCCAGATACCGCCCGTCCCGGGTGAAGACCGGGTTCTCGTCCTCGAAGCGGCCGTTCGTGACGTCTACGATCAGCCGGTCCTTGATCCGGGCCATCTTGATCTGTCGCAGCGACCGCCCGATCCCTGGATGCGACCACGTGAGCCACGCGCCGTCCGGGGAGAACGCCAGGTCCCGCACCGGCCCGTTGATCGAGCGGATCACCTCGGTGACCGCATCGTCCGTGGACTCCGGCTCCCGCGGCTCCTCCGGCTCCTCCGTCCCCGCGGCGGCCGCGGCCTCCGGCTCCTCCGTCCCCGCGGCGGCCGCCGCCTCCTCGGCCACCGTGACCAGCAGCAGGCGCCCGTCGTTGGAGGCGATCGCGAGTCGTTCGCCCTGCAGGTCCGCCACCATCTCCAGTACCCGGCCCAGCCGTCCGGAGGCCAGCCGCCGAGGCTCGCGGTCGCCCGAGGCCCGGGGCAGATAGGCGATCTCGATCGCGTCCTCGCCCTCCGCGTCCGTGACATAGGCGACCTGTCCGCCCACGCCGAGCATCTCCGGCAGCCGGACGCGCACGCCCGGGGTGTCCGTGATCGTCCGGGCGGGACCCTCCCGGTGCGTGAGCCAGTACAGACTGCCGCGGACGACGACGGCGCTGGCCCGTCCGGTGTCGTCCACCGCGATCCCGTCCACATGCTGCGCGGCCGGTACCTGGTACTTGCGGCGCCCCGCGCGCGGGCCGCCGAGGCGCACGTCGAGGCGGCGCGGGATCGAGACGGGGGAGAGGTCGTCGACGATCCACAGGTCGCCCGCGCACTGGTACACCACTCGCGTGCCGTCGCTGGAGGCATGGCGGGCGTAGAAGGCGTCGTGGTCGCTGTGGCGGCGCAGATCGGTGCCGTCGTACGCACACGAGTAGAGGTTGCCGATGCCCTCGTGGTCGGAGAGGAACGCGATCCGCCCGTCGACGAACATGGGCGAGTCGAGATGGCCTTTGACATCGGCGAGCAGCCGCTGCCCGTGCAGCCACAACCTGCCCATGGCGCCGCCGCGGTAGCGCTTCCAGGAGGCCGGTTCGTGGGGTGGGGTGCCGGTGAGCAGCAGGGTCCTGTGCTCGCCCTCGACATCGGCCACGGCGATGTCCGCGACGGGGCCCCAGGGCAGCTTTCCGCCGGGGCCGCCGTCGGTGGGGACCTTGTAGGCCCAGGTGAAGTACGAGAAGGGCTCGCCGTGCGAGGCGACCGCGAGGATGTCGGTGTTCCCGTCGCTGTCGGGTGGCGTCCAGCCGCACACCCGGGTGTCGGCGCTGCCCCAGTAGGTGAGCCGTCTGCCGGGTCCGCCGTCCACCGGTGTCAGATGGATCTCCGGAACGAGGCTGCGCCAGCTCGTGTACGCGATCAGGCGTCCGTCGGGCGAGAAGCGGGGGTGACCGATCTTCGTACGGTCGACGGTGAGCCGCCAGGCGCGACCGGACCCGTCCACCTGCGCCACCCACAGATCGTCCTCGGCGGCGAAGCAGAGGCGTTCGCCGTGCAGATGCGGGTAACGGAGGTAGCCGGGCGCCTTCTCGAACACGTCGCTCCCGTCGGTCACCTACCCATGCTTTTCCTCCGGACCGGTCGCGGCAACTCGTGGGCCGGGCGTGCGACCGAGTGACCGGCCCTGTCACGGGTTGAGCGCGGGGTCCGTGATGCAGGACACGTACGAAACGGTTTCGTTTCGTTCGGGCGAGGGGTATCGTCAGGGACGTACGAAACCGTGTCGTTCGGAGCGCTGCCGCTCCGGACGCGCAGCAGGAAGGTGAGTGGCGTGACCGAAGCGTCCAGGGGCGCGGCGTCAGCCGCTCCGGCGGAGGTCGTGCCCGGACCGGGGCGACGCAGCCGGATCACCCCCGAGCGCGAGGCCGAGTTGTACGAGGCCGTGCTCGACCTGCTCCGGGAAGTCGGCTACGACACGCTGACGATGGACGCCGTGGCTGCCCGTACCCGGTCCAGCAAGGCGACGCTCTACCGCCAGTGGGGCGGTAAGGCCGAACTGGTGGTCAAGGCCATCCGGCACGGCAAGCCGGGCCCCATCGACGCGATCGACACCGGCTCGCTCCGGGGCGATCTGCACGCACTGGTGTCACGCGAGGACGACTGCGTCATGGAGCAGAACTCCGCGCTGATGCGGGGCGTCGCCATGGCGATGCACCACAACGACGACCTGCGTCAGGCGTTCCGGGACCAGCTGATCGAACCCGAGATGGCGGAGTTCCAGCGCGTGCTGCAACGCGCCGTCGAGCGCGGGGAGATCCGTCCGGACTGCCCGGCGCTGGACTTCCTGGTGCACATGCTGATCGGCGGCTTCGTCACCCGTGCCCTGATCGACGACCAGCCGCCGACCCAGGCCTTCCTCAAGTCGTACATCGACGCCGTGGTCCTCCCCGCCCTCGGCGCCCCCACCACCTGACCAGTCCCCTCGGCTAGCCCCCATCTGACGTCACCGCTCACGTCGTCGGGCTGATCACCCCTGCCCTGAACACCCCCACGACCTGACCGGAGTACGCCCCCGTGGCCACGTTCCTCTACAAACTCGGCCGACTCGCCTTCCGGCGACGGCATTTCGTCGCCCTGATCTGGGTGGCGCTGCTGACGCTCGCGGGCGTCGGTGCCGCCAGTGCTCCCGCGGCGGGCTCCTCGTCCTTCTCCATCCCGGGCACCGAGGCCCAGAAGGCCTTCGACCTGCTGGAACAGCGCTTCCCCGGCATGAGCGCCGACGGCGCGACCGCCCGTGTCGTCTTCAAGGCACCGGGCGGGGAGAAGGTGACCGCCAAGGGCAACAAGGCGGTCGTCGAGAAGACCGTGAGGGAGCTGCGCGACGGCTCCGAAGTCGTCTCCGTCGCGGACCCGTTCACCGCGCACGCCGTCAGCAAGGACGGCACGATCGCCTACGCGCAGGTGAAGTACAAGGTCTCCGGCATGGAGCTGGAGGACGCCTCCAAGGACGCCCTGAAGGAGGGCGCGCAGCACGCGCGGGACGGCGGGCTGGCCGTCGAGATCGGCGGTGACGCGCTGTCCGCGGTACCGGAGACGGGCGCCACGGAGGTCATCGGCATCGCGATCGCCGCGGTCGTCCTCGTCATCACCTTCGGTTCGCTGGTGGCGGCCGGACTGCCCCTGCTCACGGCCCTGATCGGGGTCGGCATCGGAGTCTCCACGATCACGGCGCTGGCGAGCGCGCTGGACCTCGGCTCGACCACCTCGACGCTGGCGACGATGATCGGCCTCGCGGTCGGCATCGACTACGCGCTGTTCATCGTCTCCCGCTACCGGGGCGAACTGGCCGAGGGCCGCGAGCGCGAGGAGGCGGCGGGCCGGGCGGTCGGCACGGCCGGTTCGGCGGTGGTCTTCGCGGGTCTGACCGTCGTGATCGCCCTCGTCGGCCTCGCCGTCGTGAACATTCCGATGCTCACCAAGATGGGTGTCGCAGCGGCCGGCACGGTCGCCATCGCCGTGCTGATCGCGCTGACGATGATCCCGGCGCTGCTCGGCTTCGCGGGCCGCAAGGTCAAGCCGGCGGGCGAGAAGAGCCGGATGCTGGGCGGCGGCCGGGCCACCGCCAGGAAGAGCCGCCCCAACATGGGCACGCGCTGGGCGAGCTTCGTCGTGCGCCGCCCCGTCGCCGTGCTGCTGCTCGGCGTCATCGGACTCGGCGCCGCGGCCGTTCCGGCGACCAAGCTGGAACTGGGCCTGCCGGACGACGGTTCGCAGCCCACGTCCACGACGCAGCGCCGGGCCTACGACCTGCTGTCGGAGGGTTTCGGACCCGGCTTCAACGGACCGCTGATGGTGGTGGTCGACGCCAAGGAGAGCGACAGTCCGAAGGCGGCGGTCGCCACGGTGACCGACGACATCAAGGGCCTCAAGGACGTCGTGACGGTGACGCCCGCGACGTACAACAAGGCCGGTGACACGGCGATGATCACGGTCATCCCCGGTTCCAAGCCGTCCTCGGCCACGACCGAGGACCTGGTGCACGGCATCCGGGACGCGGGCGCCGGCATCAAGGCGGACACCGACGCGCAGGTCCTGGTCACAGGTACGACGGCGATGAACATCGACGTCTCGCAGAAGCTGAACGACGCACTGATCCCGTATCTGGCGCTGGTGGTCGGCCTCGCCTTCCTCCTGCTGATCGTGGTCTTCCGCTCGATCCTGGTGCCGCTGAAGGCGGCGCTCGGCTTCCTGCTCTCGGTGACGGCGGCGCTCGGCGCGGTGGTCGCGGTCTTCCAGTGGGGCTGGCTGTCCGGCCTGATGGGCGTCGAGGAGACCGGCCCGGTGATGTCGATGATGCCGATCTTCATGGTGGGCGTGGTCTTCGGACTGGCGATGGACTACGAGGTCTTCCTCGTCACCCGTATGCGGGAGGCATACGTCCACGGGGAGAACCCCGGCCAGGCGATCGTGACGGGCTTCCGGCACGGGGCGCGGGTCGTCACCGCGGCCGCGATCATCATGATCGCCGTCTTCTCCGGCTTCATCGGCTCCAGTGAGTCGATGATCAAGATGATCGGCTTCGGGCTCGCGATCGCCGTCTTCTTCGACGCGTTCGTGGTGCGGATGGCGCTCGTCCCGGCGGTACTGGCGCTGCTGGGCCGCAAGGCCTGGTGGCTGCCGAAGTGGTTGGGCCGCATCCTGCCGAACGTGGACGTGGAGGGCGAGGGGCTGCGCTCGCGCCAGGGCGGCGAACGCAGGGACCCGGACGCGGACCCGGACCGGGAACTGGTACGGGTCTGAGGCCCCGACCGATGGATACGGACTGCCGCGCCACCGCCGGAGGTGGCGCGGCAGTCCGTTGCGCGCTCCGGGCGCGCCGACCGGAATTCATTCGCTGTACACATAACCGGCCGCTAGCCTGCCGGTCATGACGACGCCCGCCGCAGCGAACTCCGCAGCCCACCCCCGATTCGCCGAGGCCCTCGAAGAGCTGGGGCTCGGTGAGCTCCACGGCCGGATCCGGCGCTTCCCGGACGCGACCCGGACCGCGGCCGAGGCCGCCGCCGCGATCGGGTGCGAGCTCGGCCAGATCTGCAAGTCGCTCATCTTCACGGCGGACGGCTCGCCGGTGCTCGTCCTCATGGACGGGTCCTCCCGGGTCGACCTGGAGCGCGTCCGGGAGGTGCTCGGCGCCGCCGAGGTGACCCGGGCCAGGGCGGACCTCGTGCGGGAGACCACCGGGTACGCGATCGGCGGGGTGCCGCCCTTCGGGCACCGTACGAAGACGCGGGTGCTCGCCGATCGGTCACTGCTCGACCACGACACGGTGTGGGCCGCCGCGGGCAACCCGCACGCGGTCTTCCCGATGAACCCCGAGGCTCTGATCGCCCACGCGGGCGGCACGGTGGTGGACGTGCGCGAGCAGTCCGCCTGACGCCGCCCGTCACCCGGGGGCCGGTGCGTGGTTCAGAGCGCGATGGGCAGGTGGCGGGGTCCGCGCAGCATGGCGTTGCTCCGGTAGGGCGGTGGGTCCTGGAGCAGGGTCGCGGGGGCCAGACGGGGGATCAGCGATCCGAGTGCGGTCTGGGCTTCGATGCGGGCGAGCGGCGCGCCGTAGCAGAGGTGGATGCCGCTGCCGAAGCCGAGATGCTCGTTGTCCGGGCGGGTGGGGTCGAACCGGTCCGGGTCGTGGAACCGCTTCGGGTCCCGATTGCCCGATGCCAGCGCGAGCACCACGGAGGTCCCCTTGGGAACGGTGATGCCCGCGACGTCCACATCGGCCAGGGGACAGCGCTCCCGCATATGGACCGGGGGCTCGTAGCGCAGTAGTTCCTCCACCGCGCGCGGGAGCAGGCCGGGTTCCCGGTTCAGCCGCTCCAGCTGGTCGCGGTGGCGCAGCAGGGTGAGGACGCCGTTGGTGATCAGGTTGACCGTGGTCTCGTGCCCGGCGATGAGCAGCAGAACGGTGGTCTGCGCCAGCTCCTCGGTGGTGAGCCGCATCGCGGGGTCAGGTTCGTTGATGTACGCGGAGAGCAGGTCGCCGACCGGCCGGTCGCGGCGTTGTTCGGCGAGGTTCACCAGGTACTGGCCCAACTCGCGTCGGGCCTGGTCGCCTGTCCGGTCCCGCTCGGTGGTGTCTTCCTTGGGCCCGATGTCGGCGGCCGCGACGATCGTGTCGGTCCATGCCCGGAACATCGGCTCGTCCTCGCGCGGCACGCCGAGCAGCCGGCAGATGACGGTGACGGGCAGGGGATAGGCGAAGTCGTCGACGACGTCGATCTCCTCGCGGTCCCGGAGAGAGTCGAGCAGTTCCCCGGTGATGCGGGTGATCTCTCCGCGCATGGCGTCGACCCGGCCGGGGCTGTGCGGAGGGCCGAACGGCCGCATGGCCAGGGAGCGCAGCCTCTGGTGTTCGGGGTCGTCGAGTCGCAGGAACGGCGGCTGCAGCGCCGTTTCGGACAGGTCGGGGGACGGGGCGCTGAGGCTGCGGACGTCCGCGCTGATCCGCGGGTTGTGGAGCAGGGCGAGGATTTCGTGGTAGGAGCCGACCAGATAGCTGCCGTCTTGCTGCCGCACCACCGGACCGGCCTCGCGGAGTTCCGCGTACAGCGGGTAGGGGTTGGGGCGGTTGGAGTAGTCGGTGATCCGCTCCAGCAGCGTGTCGGCGGTCATGGGGGGCTCCTCGTGGACAGGCGGGGCGGTGGATCATCCGGTGGGCCGCATCAGGGCCAGTCGGCGGTCCGGCAGATGACCGGTGAGCGCGACGGTGGGGCCGTGGGAGAGCCTGCTCGGATCCGGCACGTCGGAGGGGACCGGGACCTCGGCTGCCAGGGGACGGTCCGACGCGCCGGGCGCGGGCGGGAACGGGGCGGCGGTCTCGATCTGGTCCTGGTAGAACTCCAGCGACTTGGCCATGTTGACGGTGACCGCCGCCGTGATGCGGCCCCGGTAGCCGTAGACCATCGCCAGGCGGCGCGCCTCCAGCGACCCCTGGGCGATGACCACCTGGTCCGAGAAGGTGGGGACGCCCACCGACTTGATGTTGAGCCCGAACTGGCTCGACCAGAACGTCGGGACCGACAGGTGCGGGCGCCGCAGCGGTCCCGGATTGACCATGTTGTGGGCGGCCACCTCGGCCTGGTCCACCGCGTTGCGCCAGTGCTCCAGCGACAGCATCTGGTAGTCGAACAACGGGTGCGGGAAGCGGGAGACGTCGCCGGCCACGAAGACGTCGTCGGTGACGATCCCGTACATGTTGAAGGCGCGGCACCCGGCGTCGCAGGCGATTCCGCGCGGGCCCGCGGCCAGCCCGGATTCCGCCAGCCATTCCACGTTGCGGACCGCCCCCATGGCCACGATGCACACGTCCGCGTCGACGCGGTTGCCGTCCGACAGGTCGGCGCCGGTGAACCGGCCGTTGCCGCGCAGCGCGGTGACGGTGACCCCGCAGCGCAGGTCCACGCCGTGGTTCCGCTGCATGGCGGCGGCGAGCTTCGCCAGCGTCCCGCCGAGCGCGCCCACCAGCGGCGCGGGGCCGCGTTCGGTGACCGTGACCTCGAGACCGCGCTCCCGGCAGGCCGATGCGATCTCCGAGCCGGTGAAGCCTCCGCCGATCACCAGCACCCGGCGCGGCCCGGCAGCCAGCCGCTCGGCCAGCAGCCCCGCGTCCTCGCTGGTGCGCAGGGTGAACACCCCGTCCAGGGCGGCCTCCTGGGGGTCGGGCCAGGGCCGCGCCCGCGTCCCGGTGGCGATCAGCACCCGGTCGTAGGGCACCGCCTTCCCGTCGGCCAGCAGTACCTGCTTGTCGATCAGATCCAGTCCGGTGGCGCGCACCCCGAGCCGCCACTCCGCGTGCGGGTCACGGCGCACGGGCAGCGCGGTGGCGTTCGCCGCCACCTTGCCGAGCAGCACCTGCTTGGACAGCGGCGGACGGTCGTAGGGCGGGTGGGGCTCGTCCCCGATGACGGTCAGGGAGCCGGTGAAGCCCTTCTCGCGCAGCGCCTCGGCGGCCCGCAGCCCGGCCAGTGACGCGCCGACGATGACGATCCGGCCCTCCCGGAGGTCACCGGACACCGGCGCCCACCTCCTCACCGACCAGGATGGCCTGGACCGGACACGCCGCCGCGGCCTGGTGCACGCGTTCGCGTTGTTCGTCTGGGACATCGGGGTTGTACAGCAACGCCTCTTCGCCGTGCAGCTCGAACACCTCCGGCGCGAGGAACACGCACTGCGCATAGCCCTGACAGCGGCTGAGGTCCACCACGATCTGCATCTCGACCCGCTCCTCACCGACCACCCGGAAACACGACGCCCCGTTCCGTTTCTACCGCCGGGGTGGGCCCCGCGCCGGGGGCTGTTGGGCCATCCGGGGCCCGGAGCGGCTCGGGTGCCTCGCCGTGCCGATCACTGTCGGCGCGGCGATCCGCGCGGTCTTCGCCGAGACGCGCCTCGGTGGGCCGAGCAGCGCGGCGTCCGGCCCGCCGGTGGCCGGAAGCGGCCCGATGCCGCACCTCGGCCGGCCGGTCCTCACCCGGCCCGGAGCGTGTGCCGGAGGGTCCGGCACGTGCCACGCCGAGTGGCGGCGCATCGCGCGGCGGCCGACGATGCCCAGAGGAGAGGTCGCCCTTTCATGACCACGCAGCACCTCGGTGCGGAAGCCGTGCCGCGACGGCGTCAACGGCGTCGGCCTCCCGAACGGCGGAGGGTCCGTCTGGACGCAGACCGGCCGGCGCGCAACCGGCCGGGCGGAGACCCGGTGCGTGACGGCCGGCGGGTCCGGTTCGAGCGGACTGGTCCGCCCCCCGTCGGGGAAGGCGCGCGGCTGAGCGAGCATGGTTAGCGCACTACTCACCGTACGGATCAGGAAGTTGACGTCATGACGGACAAGCTCACCGTGAGCGTTCTGGGCACCGGGATCATGGGTGCGGCGATGGCCCGCAACCTCGTCCGCGCCGGACACACCGTCCGCGCCTGGAACCGCACCCGCGCCAAGGCCGAACCGCTGGCCGCCGACGGCGCGCTCGTCGCCGACACCCCCACCGAGGCCGTACAGGGCGCAGATGTCGTCCTGACCATGCTGTACGACGGCAGGGCCGTGCAGGAGGTCATGCGGGAGGCCGTCGGCGGGCTGCGTTCGGGGATCGTCTGGGTGCAGTCGACCACCGTGGGGATCGAGGACGTCGGCGATCTGGCCGCCTTCGCCCAGGAGCACGGACTCGTCTTCTACGACGCCCCGGTGCTCGGCACCCGCCAGCCCGCGGAGGCCGGGCAGCTGACCGTCCTCGCCGGTGGCCCCACCGAGAGCAGGGACGCGGTGGCCCCCGTCTTCGACGCCGTCGGCGCCCGTACGCTCTGGACCGGCGAGGACGGTGCGGCGGGCAGCGCCACCCGGCTGAAACTGGTGGCCAACAGCTGGGTCGTCGCGGCCACCGCCGCGGTCGGCGAGGTGCTCGCCCTGGCCAAGGGCCTGGGGGTGGATCCGCAGAACTTCTTCGACCTCATCGGCGGCGGCCCGCTCGACATGGGCTACCTGCACGCCAAGGCCGATCTCATCCTGAACGGCAAGCTGACTCCGGCCAGTTTCGCGGTGGCGACCGCCGAGAAGGACGCCCGTCTGATCGTGCAGGCCGGTGAGCGGGGCGGCGTCCGCCTCGACGTGGCCGCGGCCGCGGCCGAACGATTCCGCCGGGCCGCCGCCCAGGGTCACGCCGACGAGGACATGGCCGCCGCCTACTTCGCGAGCTTCGACGAAGAGCCCCCCTCCCACTGACCGAGGAGTCCTACGTGTCCAAGCCACCGCTGTCCTCCGAGGCTCAAGCCATGCTGAGCCGTGCCAACCCCAGCGTGATCTCCACCCTGCGCGCCGACGGCGCGCCCGTGTCCACCCCCACCTGGTACCTGTGGGAGGACGGCCGGGTGCTGGTCAACATGGACGAGGGCCGGGTACGCCTCCAGCATCTGCGCCGCGACCCGCGGGTGAGCCTCACCGTCCTGGACAAGGACCAGTGGTACACGCACATCACCCTCATCGGCCGCGTCACCGACATCCACGAGGACGAGGGCCAGGTCGACATCGACCGCATCTCCGAGCACTACACCGGCAAGCCGTATCCGGACCGGGTGCGCGGCCGGGTCAGCGCCTGGATCACCATCGACAGGTGGCACGGGTGGGGAGAGTTCAAGGACAGCGACCAGGCGGGGTGAGCCGTGTCCGCACCGTGCGCGGGGCACCGAGGAGGAGCACTCTGGAATCAGCGGTTCCGGAGGTGATCGTCATGATGCACACCGCGGTCGGTTGGCATGTGGAACTCGAATTCGAGGAGGACGAGCAGCGTACGCGGGCAGCGGCGCTGGTGCGGCTCCCGGACGGGAACGAGGTACGGTCCCGCGGGTATGCCAGCCGTCACCACACCGATTCGAATCAGCCCCGTGTAGGGGAGGAGATCGCGGGGGCCCGCGCGCTCAACGACCTCGCCATGCAGTTGCTCACGAAGGCGCACGAAGAGATCGACGAGTCGTCGGGCAGGACGTCCCGCCCGCTGACGCACTGACTGCGTCCCGGTGATGCCCGTACGCCGCACGCGTACGGGCATCACTCCGTGCGGCGGTGGCTACGGCAGAGACGACCGCACCGCACGCACCAGGGCCTGCGCCCGCGGGTCCGCCGTCACGCTCTTGCGGAAGCCGTTGGTGACATAGCCGAAGGCGATTCCCGACTCGGGATCGGCGAAGCCGAGGGCGCCGCCGCGGCCGGGGTGGCCGAAGGAGCCGGAGGCGAGAAGCGGGGACGCGCTGCCGTGGAGCATGTAGCCGAGGCCGAAGCGGGTGGTGACCACCAGCACGCGGTCGGGGCCGGCGGACGCCTCCGTACGGGCGTGTTCCAGAGTCCGGGGCGCGAACAGGCGTATGCCGTCCACCTCGCCGGTCAGCGCCGCGTAGAAGCGGGCGAGGCCGTCGGCCGTCGCGATGCCGTTCGACGCCGGGAGGACCGCGGCGCGGTAGGCCGGGTCGTTCTCGTCGGGCAGCGGGGTGATCGCGGCGAAGGCGCGGCGGGTGAGGCTGCCGGGGTCCGCGTACGCGTCGGCGACCGCGCGCTTGGGGCGGGTGCGCAGCGCGCCGTCCCGCACGGTCTCCTCGACGAGGCCGACCCGGCCCACGCGGTGCGCCTCGGCCTCGGGCAGACCCACCCACAGGTCGAGGCCCAGGGGCCCGGCGATCTCCGTCGCGATCCACTCGCCGATCGACCGGCCCGTCACCCGGCGCACCAGCTCGCCCGTCAGCCAGCTGTACGTCTGTGCGTGGTAGCCGTGGTCCGTGCCGGGCTCCCAGGCGGGTGCCTGCGCGGCCAGCGCGGTGGCGGCCAGGTCAGGGTCGGCGGCCTCGACGGGGGTGAGCGGACGGTCCAGGACGGGTACGCCGGCCCGGTGCGCCAGTACATGCCGCACCAGGGTGTGCTCCTTGCCCTGTGCCTTGAACTCGGGCCAGTAGTGGCCGACCGGGGCGTCCAGGTCCAGCTCCCCGCGCTCGCTCAGCATCAGGAGAACGGCCGCGGCCACGCCCTTGGTCGCCGACCGGACGATCTGAGCGGTGTTCCGCTCCCAGGGGTCCGTCCCGTCGACGTCCCGCGTTCCGGCCCACAGGTCCACGACCTTGCGCCCGTCCCGGTACACGGCGACCGCCGCCCCGCGCTCACCGAGCGTCTCGAAGTTGCCCGCGAACGCTTCCCGGACCGGCTCGAAGCCCTCGGCCACCACGCCGTGCACGTCCACGCCCGTGTTCCCTTCACTCGACCTGCGACAGTGAGTAGAACACGGGTTCCCCGCCTTGGATTCCTCAGCCCAGAACGATCGTGACGTCGATATTGCCGCGTGTGGCGTTCGAGTACGGGCAGACCGCGTGGGCCGCGTCCACCAGCTCGGCCGCCACCTCCTGGTCGAGAACCGGCAGCGAGACACTCAGGGCGACCGCGAGGCCGTAGCCGCGATGCTTGTTGGGGCCGATGCCGACCTTGGCGGCGACCGTGGAGCCGGTCAGGTCGTAGCCGGCGCGGTTGCCGACCAGGATGAGCGCGTTGTGGAAGCAGGAGCTGTACCCGGCGGCGAAGAGCTGCTCCGGATTGGTGCCGTTGCCATCGCCGCCCATCTCCGACGGCATCGCGACCCGCAGTCCGATATGGCCGTCCTGGCTGGTGACGTGCCCCTCCCGGCCGCCGTGCGCGGTGGCCTCGGCCACGTACATGATCTTCATCGGACGGGTGTCGACAGCGGCACCTTCGCTCACGGCAGGATCTCCCCCGGGACGGACACAACGACAGGCAACACAAGTGTGTGCAAGTACATCGCGCACAAGGTACCGGTCGGTAGGTAGACGGGGTAGTCCAGGGGGTGAATCTTCCGGCGGTCAGCGGGCGCGGTCCGCGGCGGCCTCCGCCTTCTTCGCCAGCCGCCACAGCTCCTCGCGCAACCGGGCCGCCTCGCCTGTGCCCAGTCCGGTCGCCGACAGCAGGGTGTGCGGGACGTGCCCTGCGCCCTCCCGCAGTTGTTCACCCCGCCGGGTGGGCGCGACGAGCACCGAGCGCTCGTCGTGCGCCGACCGCTCCCGGCGCACCAGGCCGGCCGACTCGAGCCGTTTGAGCAGCGGCGAGACGGTGCCGTAGTCGAGCCGCAGGGCCGCGGCCAGTTCCTTGACAGTGGTCTCGCCGCGTTCCCAGAGCACCAGCAGGACGAGGTACTGCGGGTAGGTGATGCCGAGTTCGTCGAGGAGTGGACGGTACGCCGCGGTGACGGCGCGCTGGGCCGCGTACAGCGCGAAGCACAGCTGGTCGTCCAGCAGCAGCGACGCGGCGTCCTCTTCGTTCGTCACACGCCCATTGTCATGGACGGGCCGTGTCGGCAGGCACCGAACGGGGATCGAAGCCGAAGGGGAGCTCCAGACGGTGGGCGCGCATGAGCACGTCGTCGGCGAGGAGTTCGCCCGTCTTCCCGTCCGCCGCGATCACGCCTTCGCTGAGGATCAGCGAGCGCGGGCACAACTCCAGCGCATACGGCAGGTCGTGCGTGACCATCAGGACCGTGACGTCCAGGGACCGCAGGATGTCGGCGAGTTCGCGCCGCGAGGCGGGGTCGAGGTTCGAGGACGGTTCGTCGAGGACGAGGATCTCCGGCTCCATGGCCAGGACGGTGGCCACCGCCACCCGGCGGCGCTGGCCGAAGGAGAGGTGGTGTGGCGGACGGTCCTTGAAGGCGGCCATCCCCACCTGTTCGAGGGCGCGGTCCACACGGTCCTCCAGCTCGGCGCCCTTCAGGCCGGCCGTCGCGGGCCCGAAGGCCACGTCCTCGCGCACGGTGGGCATGAAGAGCTGGTCGTCCGGGTCCTGGAAGACGATGCCCACCCTGCGCCGGATCTCGGCCATGTGCCGCTTGCCGACGGGCAGTCCGGCGACCTTCACCGTGCCCGTGCCACCGGTCAGGATGCCGTTGAGATGGAGCACGAGGGTGGTCTTCCCGGCACCGTTCGGCCCGAGGAGCGCGACCCGTTCGCCGCGCGCGACGGTGAAGTCGACGCCGAACAGGGCCTGGTGGCCGTCGGGATAGGCGAAGGCCAGTCCGGTCACTTCCAGCGAAGGTGTCACAGGGTCCATCCCAGCAGGCAGACGATGAGTGCGGCGGAGGGCAGGGCGAGCGCGTAGGACCACTGAGCGCGGGACGCCGTCACCTCGTCGATGACCGGCATCGAACCGGTGTAGCCCCGGCTCACCATGGCCAGATGGACCCGCTCGCCGCGCTCGTAGGTGCGGATGAAGAGCGCGCCCGCGGATTTGGCGAGCACGCCCCAGTGGCGCAGGCCCCGGGCCTCGAAGCCGCGGGACTCCCGGGCGATCCGCATCCGCCGCATCTCGTCGGTGATCACGTCCCCGTAGCGGATCATGAACGTGGCGATCTGCACCAGGAGGGGCGGGAGCTTGAGGCGCTGCAGCCCGAGGAGCAGTTCGCGCAGTTCGGTGGTGGCGGCGAGCAGGACGGAGGCGGCGACGCCGAGCGTGCCCTTGGCCAGCACGTTCCAGGCGCCCCACAGCCCGTTGACACTGAGCGAGAGACCGAGGACGTCGATCCGCTCGCCCTCCGCCACGAACGGCATGAGCACCGCGAACGCGACGAAGGGGACCTCGATCAGCAGACGTCGGAGCAGGAAACCAGCCGGCACGCGGGCCGTGTGTGCGACCCCGGCGAGGAGAACGGCGTACAGCGCGAACGCCCACATCGCCTCGCGCGGCGTGGACACCACGACGACAACGAAGGCGAAGACGGCGGCGAGCTTGGTGTGCGGGGGCAGTGCGTGCACGGGCGAGTGCCCGTGCCGGTACAGCCGGTGTGCGTGGCCCGCACCCATGTCAGGCCACCGAGGTGGTGTCGTCGGCGCGGCGTCGGCGGACGGCCCAGAAGACCGCGCTGCCCGCGACGACGGTGACCCCGACGCCGATCACGCCTGCGAGACCGCCGGAGAGGCGGGCATCGCCGATGTCCTTGACGCCGTAGCCGGCCAGCGGGGAGTCGGCGGCCGCGTGCGGCTTCGCCTTCTGGCTGACCCCCTGGTCCGTGGCGACCTTCTCCAGGCCGTCCGGGTTGGCGGAGGCGTAGAAGCTGACGAATCCGGCGAGGACGAGGGAGGTGACGAGACCGGTGATCCACATCCCCCGGTGGGAACGGGCCGCGACGGGCACGGGCTCGGCGGCGGGCGCGTCGACCAGTTCGCCGCCGACGCGCAGTTTCAGACGCTGCTGCAGACCCCGGGCGCCGTGGACGAGGTCCGGGCGTACGGCGATGACGGCTCCCACGGTGAGGGCGGTGATGATGGCCTCGCCGATGCCGATGAGGACGTGGACGCCGATCATCGCGGTGGCGACCCTGCCGATGGGGACGTCGGTGGTGCCGCCGACCGCGTAGATCGCGGTGAAGACGACGGCGGCGGCCGGTACGGAGACCAGCGCGGCGACGAAGGAGGCCACGGTGACCGAGCGGCGCGTGCGCGGGAGGACCCGGACCAGCCCACGGAAGACCGCGTAGGCGACCACGGTCGTCACGATCGCCATGTCGGTGATGTTGACGCCAAGGGCGGTCAGGCCACCGTCGGCGAACAGGATGCCCTGCATGAGCAGGACGACGGACACACACAGCACCCCGGTGTAGGGGCCTACAAGGATGGCGGCCAGCGCCCCGCCCAGCAGATGTCCGCTGGTGCCGGCTGCGACCGGGAAGTTCAGCATCTGGACGGCGAAGATGAACGCGGCCACCAGGCCGGCGAGCGGCGCGGTGCGTTCGTCGAGTTCGCGCCGGGCACCCCGGAGGCTGACGGCCAGGGCGCCCGCGGCTATGACACCGGTCACGGCGGACGCGGGTGCGTTGATGAATCCGTCGGGTACATGCACCGTAAGAGGATAGCGGCTTATTGCGAACCCTTTGCAAGAGCCAGGCGAACGTCGATACGGCGAGCTCGCATCGAAAGCCCCTTTTATCCAAATATGCGACATTAGAGGAGTGGCGGATTCACCTGTTGCGTGGGTGACGCAGCGTGAGGAGCAATCCGATGACAGTAGTGGAACAGTACGCTCGAGCCCATGTGGTCACGGACTCCCCGGACGCTCCGGACGCCGTCCCCATCGTTCTGCGCTATGACCCCGACGCCGATCCGCGCTCCGTCCGCATCGGCCTGCCCGGCCCGCACGAGTGGGCGTTCTCCCGGGACCTCCTGGAAGAAGGTCTGCGCGCCCCCGCGAGCACGGGTGACGTCAGAATCTGGCCCTGCGGCCGGGTCCAGGCAGTGATGGAATTCCACTCCAAGCAGGGCGTCGAGGTGGTGCAGCTGGAGTCGAAGGCGCTGCTGCGGTTCCTGCGGCGTACTTATACGGCGGGAGCGCCGGTGGTACGGCCGGTGCCCCAGGCCTAGCAGGACTCACGCCGGGGACGGTCGCCCCCCCCGTCGTGAGCATGCACCGGGCGGGCCCGTGTGGACGGGCCCGCCCGGTACGTGTCGGTCCCGCTCAGCTTCCCGCGCGCAGCAACGCCGCCACGATCGGTCCCGCCGAGTCGCCGCCGTGGCCGCCCGCCTGGACCACGCCCGCCGCGGCCAGGTCGCCCTTCCAGGCCGTGAACCAGCCGTTGGGCTGCTTCTGGCCGTCGACCTCGGCCGAGCCGGTCTTGGCGCCGTAGTCCGGGCCGAGGCCCGCCATCGCCTGGGCGGCCGTGCCTGCCGCCGCCGTGTACTGCAGGACTTCCTTCAGCTGGGCCTGGGTCGACGCCGACATCGTGCGGGTCGCCTTCGCCAGCGTGCGGTTGTCCACCGCGGGCGAGACCAGGTACGGCTGGTGGAAGACGCCGGTCTTGGCCGTCGAGACCACCGAGGCCATGTTCAGCGGGTTCATGCGGACGCCGCCCTGGCCGATCAGGGACGCCGCCATCTGGGCCGCGCTCTGCACCGGGACCGTGCCGTCGAAGGACGGTACGCCGATGGCCCAGTTGTTCATGCTCAGACCGTAGATCTGCTGTGCGACCTGGGTGAGGTCGGCGTCGTGCAGTTTCTCCGCCTGACTGATGAAGGCCGTGTTGCAGGACCGCGCGAAGCTCGCCTTGAACGTGCCGTTCTTGATCTCGAACTTGTCGTCGTTCTGGAACTTCCAGCCGCCGTACGTCACGTACTTGGGGCAGGGGTGCGGCTTGTCCACCTGCGCCAGGTTCTTCTCGAACAGCAGCGTCGACGTCACGATCTTCATCGTCGAGCCCGGCGCGAGAGAGCCCTGGAACGCCACGTTGAAACCGTGGTTGGAGTTCGCCACCGCCAGGATCTCGCCCGTCGACGGGCGCATGACGACCACGGACGCCTTGTCCTTCGTCGTCACCTCCTGCTCCGCCTTCGCCTGGAGCGCGGGGCTCAGCGTCGTCTTCACCGTGCCCGGCGTGCCCTCGCTCAGCGTCACCAGCGTCTTGTCGGGTGTCTTCTGGGTGCCCTTGGCCGCCGCCTTGCGTACGATCCGCAGCTCGATGCCCGCCTTGCCGCCGGCCTTCTTCCCGTACTTCTCCCGCAGGCCGTCCAGGACCGTGCCGAGGGAGGGGTACTTGGCCGTCGTCAGCTCGCCACCGTCCCGGTCCAGGGCCTTGATGGGGGGCGTCCCGGCCTCGCCGGTGACCAGGCGGTCCCCCTCGGTGAGGTCGGGGTGTACCACGGACGGCTGCCACCGCACGAGCGGCGCGCCGTCCTTGGCCCGGCGTACGACCGTCAGCTTCGACGCGTACGCCAGCGGCTTGCTCTTGCCCTGGTAGGACACCGTCGCCTTGACGGAGAAGGGGACGGAGGCGCCGGAGGGCGTGCCACGGGTCAGGGTCACGCCTGTGATGTGCGCGTCCTTGCTGTAGCCCGTCAGGGTCTGGGTCGCGGCGGACGAGTCGTCCGTGGCGGCCGCCGCCTTCGCCACGTCGCCCTTCTGCCAGGCGGTGAGGAACGCCGCGGCCGTCGTACGGACCTCGGACGCGGACGGTGGGCCGGTCTTCGCGGGCCTGAGGATGCCCTTGAACGCCTTGCCGTCGTCGGCCGCCGCGCCACCGCTGAGCAGGCTGTAGGCGCCGACGGCCCCGACCACGCCGACGAGGGCGATCAGTCCTCCGATCACCAGCGGCTGATTCTTCTTGCGCTCGGCGACGCGCCTTCTCTTGCCCACAGCTCCCGATCCTCCGCAGTCCCCAGGTCCCCCGTTGCCCTCACGCTCCTCAACGAGAGCACCACACTAGAGTCCCGGGGTTACAGGGGTGACTTCAGCCGCCGGTTCGTAGCACAGCTGCGACGATAGGACCGGCCGCGTCGCCGCCGTGGCCGCCCTCCTGGGTCATGGCCGCCGCCGCGACGTCGCCCCGGTAGCCGGTGAACCAGCTGTTGGACTTCGTCTGGCCGTCGACCTCCGCGGACCCGGTCTTCGCCCCTATGTCGCCACCGAGTCCCGCCATGACGTGTGCGGCCGTGCCCTGGGTCGCCGTCAGCCGCATCATGGCCCTCAACTGGGCGACGGTGTTCGCGGACAGGCCTCTGGCCTGGGCCAGTTGGCGGCCGTCGAGCTTCGGCGAGACCAGGTAGGGCTGCCGGAACGCGCCGGTGGTGGCGGTCGCTGTGACCGACGCCATGTTCAGCGGGCTCATCTGGACCTGGCCCTGGCCGATCAGATTGGCCGCGGTGTCCGGGCCGCCGGAGGCGGGCACCGACCCGTCGAAGGAGACGATGCCGGTCTTCCAGTTGTTGCGCCCGAGCCCGAAGCGGTCCTCGGCCTCGCGGGTGAGCGAGTCGACCTTCACGGCGTCCGCGTACTTCACGAACGCCGTGTTGCACGACCGCATGAAGCTGTTGGCGAGCGTGGCCCGCTCGTTGGGGAGGAGGCCCTTGAGGTTGTGGAAGGTCTGGCTCTGCCAGACGGCCGAGTCGGGACAGGGCGCCGGACCGTTCATGCTGGTGATGCCGTTGTCGATGAGCGTCGCCGCGCTGATGACCTTCATCGTGGAACCCGGCGCGAGCCGCCCTTCGAAGGCGGCGTTGAACCCGTCCTGCCGGTGGTTGGCGACCGCGAGCACCTCGCCGGTGCTCGGCTTCACCGCCACCACCGAGGACTCCGCGTACTGTCGCACCGCATGTTCGGCCGCCGCCTGGGCGGTGGCGCTGATCGTGGTGTTCAGCTTGCCCGGGGTGCCCTTGGCCAGGGTCAGCAGGGTCTTGCCGGGTGTGTTCGGGTCGGCGCGCTCCACGGACAGTTCGATGCCTGGCTTGCCACCGGCCTTGTCGCCGTACTTCTCGCGCAGCGCGTCCAGAACGGGGCCGAGCGAGGGGTACTTGGCCCCGCTCAGCACCACGCCGTTGCGGTCCACCGCCTCGATCGGCGGAACCTTGGCCTCACCGGTGACGAGCGTGTCGCCCTGCTCCAGGTCGGGATGGACCACGGACGGCTGCCAGTCGACCAGCGCCCGCCCGGTGGTCTTCCCACGCACGACCGTCAACTCGCTCTTGTAGCCGAGCGGTTTGGACTTCCCGGCGAAGGACACCGTCGCCTTCACCGAGAAGGGCACCGAGTCCCCGCTGGGCGTGCCCGCCGTGATGTGCGCCTTGGTGATGTGGGCGCTGGTGCCGTACGCGGTCAGCAGAACCTCCGCGGCCGCGGCGTTGTTCGTGAGCGAGGCCGCCGTGGCCGCGTCGCCCTTCGCCCAGGCGGCGAGGAACTTGGCACTCGCCTCCTTGACCTCGCTCGCGGACGGCGGCCCGGTCTTCACCGGTGCCGGGCCGCCGGCGTTGCTCGCGGTACTCGTGTGCAGCGCGTGCAGAACGTTGTATGCGCCGTACCCGGCGCCTCCCACCATGACCGCGAAAACCCCGCCGACTATGGCGGTCTTGACCCCCTTGCGCATGGCGCGTCGCCCCCTCCCCGTAGGTCTCGCACTGTAAGCGGCGGGAGGGGAAGGTGTGACCACCATGCATGATTGTTGTCCGAAGCGTGATCAGGGATGTGACTTGGACCTGGGTATTTGGTCACATCTGTGAACACCGTGCGTCGACCGGCCCCGTCTTGCGCACTGTGCTCGCCGCCGGGCACATGAACCACTACCGCATCCCCCATGCATGGATGAGGCTCTCCAGACGCGCCCAGAAGGCGGCACGGGACTGTGTGTCTGACTGCGCTACAACGGCCCCGCACCGAGACGCACAACCTCGAACTCTCGCGGACAGTCCTCGCAGGTCACGGGTGATCCTGCTGCAGGTCGCGGAGTCGCATGCTCCTGTCAAGGCCTGTGGATGAGAGATGGTTTGCTGCTGGCCGGCAGGCGAAGGAGGCTTGAGTCTCCCGTAGGGGGAGGCGCAAGGGTGGGGGCATGGACGGCGACACGCTCTACTCGATCGGTGACCTGGCTCGGCGGACCGGGTTGACCGTCAAGACCATTCGGTTCTATTCCGATCGCGGAATCGTGGCGCCGACTGATCGCAGCCTGGCCGGCTACCGCCTCTACGACATCGAAGCTGTCGCACGCCTGGACTTCGTGCGCACGTTGCGTGACCTGGGACTGGACCTTCCCACGATCCGGAAGGTCGTGGACCAGGAGCTCTCCCTCACCGAGGTCGCGGCAGCGCACGCCGAAGCCCTGGCGGTGCAGATCAGCACCCTGCGCCTGCGACGCGCGGTGCTGACGGCGGTAGCCAAGCGCGGGGCCACCCCTGAGGAGACGGATCTCATGCACAGACTGGCCAAGCTCTCCGAGGACGAACGCCGACGTCTGATCGACGACTTCCTCGACGCCGTCTTCGGCGGTCTCGGCGCTGACCCCCACTTCGCTGGGGTCAGGCGCTCGATGACCCCCGAGCTGCCCGACAACCCCGAGTCCGAGCAGGTCCAGGCATGGGTGGAGTTGGCCGAACTGTCCCAGGACCCGGACTTCCGTGCCAGCGTGCGGCGGACGGCTGAGAACCATGCGGCCGAGCGCGCCGAAGGCGACACCGCGGTCCTGCACCGCGACCCCGTCGCAGCGGTCCGCAACCAGGTCCGTCCAGCCTTCATTGCCGGCATCGAACCAGCCTCGCCCCAGGCCGATCCGACCGTCGCGGCGCTGACGGTTCACTACGCGCACGTCGTCGGCCGTCCCGACGACGTCGCACTTCGCCGCCGGCTGCTTGCCCTGCTGGAGACCGCGAACGACCCCCGCAGGCAGCGGTACTTGGAGCTGCTCGCAGTGATCAACGGCTGGCCGGGCCCCGAGAACCTGTCCCCAGTACTCGACTGGTCCATCCAGGCCCTGCGTGCCCGCATCCCTGGATAGTTCGAACCGGGATTTCCGTATCGGGACGAACCCGCGTGCCGTGTCCTGGGCCGCTGGACGACGCATGGCCGTCACCGGGACCAACGGAATGGGCGGGCTGGGTTCATAGGCGCACGATGACCAGCGCGGTGTCATCGGTGGCGTCACCGGGTGGAAGAAGGTCGCTGAGCACGGCGTCGGCGAGGGTCTCGGGGTCGGCTGCCCGGTGGCGGGTCAGGGAGTCGGCGAGCCGGGCGAGGCCGGTGTCGATGTCTTCGTGGCGGCGTTCGATGAGGCCGTCGGTGTAGAGCACGAGGACGGCGCCCTCGTGGAAGGCCGCGGCAGCCCGGACTCGGGGGCGTGTTCAGGGCGGGCGCCCAGTGGGGGGTCGGTGGCCTGGTCCAGGAACTCGACGGTTCCGTCCCTCCGTAGGAGGGCCGGTGGGGGGTGGCCGGCGCTGCTGTAGGTGATGGTGTGGGTGCCCCAGTCGATGAATGTCGTGGTCACTGTGGTGTTCTCAGCGCCGTCGATGGTGCGGGCGTACAGTTCGACGACTTCCAGGGCGTGGGCGGGGTCTTCGGCGACGGGGGAGGCGGCGCTGAGGGCGCTGCGCAGTTGTCCCATGACGCCGACCGCAGGCAGGCCGTGGCCGACAACGTCACCGACGGCGACGGCGATGCGGTCGCCGGGCAGGTCGACGCGCAGGAATTCCGGGTTGGCGTCCGCGCAGGTCAGCTGCGGGGTAACCAACGCCACGGCCCCGGGGAGGGCTCGGAACACTGCCGCGTAGTCGACCTCCGGTTCCGTCATGATCTTCCTGCCTTGCCGAGCGCCGCTCCATCTCTTTTCACGATACGAGCGGATTGTCGCACCTTGTCTCCATGACGCCCTGGGCCTGGGGCGCGCTACATGCGAGCGTGATCGATTGCCGGTTCCCGAGATTTTCGCCGACGACCCCGTCCGAGGCGCGGCGCCCGCGGCCTGAGCATCGGCCCACAGCCGTGCCACATGGTCGACTTCCCGATGGAGTTGCCGTCGCGTGCCGATGTGATCCGGTCAGCCACCCTGACATCCCGGGCCGTCTCTGGGCCGTCCGAGGGCGGCCGGCAGCAACCGTCAATGACCCACAACGACCGCGAGGGCGCGGCCGGCCGCCGCGCCCTCGTGAGATGTGTTCCCAGCTAGACCCACGTATCCAGCCACATCCGCGACCGCCAGCTGTCGATCGGGATCGCCGTGCCCGTGTACAGGGGCCAGAAGTAGATGAAGTTCCAGGCGATCAGCAGGACCAGTACGCCCGCGCCCACCGCGCCCAGGATCCGGCGGCGTTCGTCGCGGTCGGGTGGGCCGATGATGGCGCCGATCATCATGGCGACCGCCAGACACAGGAACGGGACGAAGACGACCGCGTAGAAGTAGAAGATCGTGCGCTCCTGGTACATGAACCAGGGCAGATAGCCGGCCGCGATGCCGCAGGCGATCGCGCCTGCCCGCCAGTCGCGGCGGAACGCCCAGCGCCACAGGATGTACAGGATCGCGAAGCAGGCCGCCCACCACAGCAGCGGGGTGCCGAGCGCCAGGACCTCGCGGGCGCACTTGTCGCCCGCGTCCGGCGGGCAGCCGGCCTGGCCGGGGGACGGGGACTCGTAGAAGTACGAGACCGGGCGGCCCACGACGAGCCAGCTCCACGGGTTGGACTGATAGGTGTGCGGGGACGACAGACCGACGTGGAACTGGTACACCTCGTGCTCGTAGTGCCACAGGCTGCGCACCCAGTCAGGCAGGAAGGTCCAGTTGCCGCCCTTGCCGTCGGTGGCCGCCCAGTTGCGGAAGTAGCCGCCGGAGCCGTCGGCGGGGGACAGGATCCAGCCGATCCAGGAGATCAGGTACACGGCCACCGCGACCGGGACCGTGGCCAGGAACGTGATGCCCGTGTCGCGCTTGAGGACGGTCGCGAAGGGGCGGCCGGCGCCCGCGACCCGGCGCGCGCCCACGTCCCACAGCAGGGCCATCACGCAGAAGGCCGCCAGGATGTAGAGGCCGTTCCACTTGGTGCCGATGGCGAGGCCGAGCATCAGGCCCGCCATCCACCGCCAGGGGCGCCAGCCGAAGCGCGTCGTCTCGGCGGCGTACGGGTCGGGGCGCACCCGGCCGTCCGCGTCCACCGGTAGCGCTGCCGCCAGTTTCTCGCGCGTCTTGTCCCGGTCGATGAGCAGACAGCCGAAGGCCGCCAGCACGAAGAACTCCAGGACGCCGTCCAGCAGCGAGGTGCGGCTCATCACGAACTGCAGACCGTCCACCGCCATCAGCGCACCGGCGAGGCAGCCCAGGAACGTCGAGCGGAACAGTCGCCGGCCGATGCGGCACAGCAGCAGGACCGCCAGGGTGCCGAGCAGGGCGGTCATGAAGCGCCAGCCGACCGGGTCGAAGCCGAAGATCAGCTCGCCGAGCCCGATGACGTACTTGCCGATCGGCGGATGCACCACATAGGCGGCGTCCGTCGGGATCGCCACATGGCCGTGGTTCTTGAGGATCAGGTCGTTGGCGTCCTTGGCCCAGTTCGCCTCGTACCCGTTGTGAATGAGCGCCCAGGCGTCCTTGGCGTAGTACGTCTCGTCGAATATCACCGCCCTCGGGCTGCCCAGGTTCCAGAACCGCATCAGCCCCGCCATGAGGGTCACGAGCAGCGGGCCGCCCCAGGCAGACCAGCGAGTGATGCGATCGGCGGCCTCCTTGCCCATGCCGATCGCCGCCCAGATGCGCGGGCTGGGCTCGCTGTACGGCGGCACCAGCCGGTCGCGGACATCGTTTCTCGGCCGCTCGGTGTATCCGAAACGGCGCAGTCGCTGCTGCCACGACGGCTGCTGCTCTTCGGTGGCCTGGCCCTGCCGGGTGTCCGTGGAGGACGCGGTACTGGTCACCGCGCCATCGTAGGGAACCCATCTGTGTGAGTCCCGCGCTTGGGCCCTACTCGATCGGGTAGGGCCCGCGCCTGGGAGGATGGAGAGGTGACAGTTGCGCCCGGAACCCTGGTCCTCGCCGGTACTCCCATCGGGGACATCGAGGACGCGCCGCCCCGGCTCGCGCAGGAGCTGGCCACGGCCGATGTGATCGCCGCCGAGGACACGCGGCGGCTCCGCCGGCTCACCCAGGCGCTGGGCGTGCAGCCGGCCGGGCGTGTCGTGTCCTACTTCGAGGGCAACGAGTCCGCCCGCACTCCTGAGCTGGTCGAGGCGCTGACGGGCGGGGCACGTGTGCTCTTGGTCACAGACGCGGGGATGCCGTCCGTGTCCGACCCCGGCTACCGGCTGGTCGCCGCCGCCGTCGAGAAGGACGTCCGGGTCACCGCCGTGCCGGGTCCCTCGGCTGTGCTCACCGCGCTCGCGCTGTCCGGGCTGCCCGTCGACCGTTTCTGCTTCGAGGGGTTCCTGCCGCGCAAGGCGGGTGAACGGCTGTCGCGGCTGCAGGAGGCCGCCGGGGAGCGGCGCACCCTCGTCTACTTCGAGGCCCCGCACCGGCTGCACGCCACCCTCGCCGCCATGGCCGAGGCGTTCGGGTCCGGCCGCCGGGCGGCCGTCTGCCGTGAGCTGACCAAGACCTACGAGGAGGTCAGACGCGGTCCGCTGGGCGAACTGGCGGAGTGGGCCGCCGAGGGCGTGCGGGGTGAGATCACCGTCGTCGTGGAGGGCGCGGGCGAGAAGGGCCCCGAGGAGCTGGACGCGGCCGAGCTGGTGCGCCGGGTACGGGTGCGCGAGGAGGCGGGGGAGCGCCGCAAGGAGGCCATCGCCGCGGTGGCCGCGGATGCGGGCTTGCCGAAGCGAGAGGTGTTCGACGCGGTGGTGGCCGCGAAGAACGCCGTCGGACAGGGCTGAGCGCCCGCCTGGCCGGTGCGCGCACCCCGCTCGCTCCCGCCGGTCAGCCGCTCCGGCGGCGCGGGGCGCGCGGTCCGCACCGGGGTCTCCGACCGGCTCATCCGGCCTCTGAGCAGGGCGCATCTCCCATGAGCGGCCGCCCCATGGGTGGGCAAAGCGCTGTTGTGCAAGGCAAAGCCCTAACGGTGCGATCGGGTGACTTTGGCAAGCAGAGTCCAAATCGCCTCCAACACTCGACAGGCCCCGGTGCCTTCGCGTCGGCGAAGGCGTCCACTGGGTCGAGGGACGTTCTCGTCCCCGCCCACCGTGGGACCGCGCGGGATTCAGGTGCCCGCCCCACCGGGGCGCTTGTCCGACGGACAAGAGGAGCTGGCATGAGTGAGATCGCAGGGCGGACCGGTCAGAACGCGTCGGCCGGTCCCGTCACCGGGCAGTCCGATCGAGGCGCGGCGACCGCCGTCGTACACGAGTCCTACTCGTTCGCCTGCATGCGATGCGGGCACGGCTGGGAGCAGTCGTACGAGATCGAGCACCACCTCGACGGAGACGGCAACGAGTTCGTGATGTACGTGGCGGGCGGACGTGTCGTGCCGTCGCCGCTGAGCCGGCCCTCCTGCGTGAACTGCGGCGGCCATGTGGTGCGCATCATGCGCCCCGGCCAGGTGTCCTCCGTGCAGAACTCCCTGCACCGGCACCACGCCCCGGCGCGGCAGACCACCGACACGAGCCTCGACGAGCCGTCCGCGCAGCCGGCGAAACCCGAAGGACACCACTGGCACCTCTCGGACCTGCTCTCCCCGTTCCTCCACCGCAAGGCCGGGTGACCGATCCTCCGTACGAGGGACGGCTTGCCCCTTTCGTAGGATCGGGGCATGCCTTCCCAAGCGTCCGACAAGAACGCGCCGCCGCCGCTGCCCGAGCCCCTCGGCGTGGCCGTCGCCGACTCGCACACCCATCTCGACATGCAGTCCGGCACGGTGGAGGAGGGCCTCGCCAAGGCAGCGTCCGTCGGCGTGACCACGGTCGTGCAGGTCGGCTGTGACGTGAAGGGCTCGCGCTGGGCCGCCGAGACGGCCGCGGCGTACGACAACGTGCATGCGGCCGTGGCACTCCACCCGAACGAGGCCCCGCGTATCGTCCTCGGCGATCCCGACGGCTGGTCCCGGCAGGGGGCGCGCGAGCCGGGCGGCGACACGGCCCTGGAGGACGCGCTCGCCGAGATCGACCGCCTCGCCGCCCTTCCGCACGTCAGGGGCGTCGGCGAGACGGGGCTCGACTACTTCCGCACCGGGCCCGAGGGCAGGGCCGCCCAGGAGCGGTCGTTCCGTGCGCACATCGAGATCGCCAAGCGGCACGGCAAGGCGCTGGTCATCCACGACCGCGACGCCCACGCCGATGTGCTGCGCGTCCTCGAGGAGGAGGGCGCGCCCGAGCGGACGGTTTTCCATTGCTATTCGGGTGACGCTGCGATGGCCGAGGTCTGCGCGCGTGCCGGGTACTTCATGTCGTTCGCCGGCAACGTGACCTTCAAGAACGCGCAGCCGTTGCGCGACGCGCTCGCCGTGGCGCCGCTCGACCTCGTCCTGGTGGAGACGGACGCGCCCTTCCTGACGCCCGCGCCGTACCGCGGCCGCCCCAACGCCCCGTATCTCATCCCCCTCACGGTCCGTGCGATGGCCGCCGTGAAGGGCGTGGAGGAGGACGTGCTGGCGACGGCTCTGGGGCGCAACACGGCGCGCGCCTTCGGTTACTGAGTGGCATCAATCGCGGGGCGGCAGGAGCTCTCTGGGGCGCCTGAGTCTCGAGTGGCGGCGTGTCGCCACACCGTGTAATGGCGTTGCTTTGGTGAGTGACGGGCAGGCGCTAGGTTCTGGGTCTCCCGTTTCGGACCCTCTCTGGAGCGTGTCGTCGTGAGCGAACGGCAGTACTCGCCATACGGGACGTACGACGCCCCGGTACCGGCCCAGGCGTACGTGGACCGCGGGCCGCGTGTGCGGGCGTACCCGGACACCTACCGGCCCGCGTACGAGGCGCGGGCCCGTGCGGGGCGTGCCGACGGCATAACCGGACCGATGCCGAGCCGGGAGCCCTACGGCGCGGTGCGCACCGGGGGCCGCGCTCAGGCGCGGCACGCCGCGCGGCGCAGAAAGGGCGGCGCGCGTTCGGACTCCATGCGCCGTCTGCTTCCGCAGGCGCTGGTCGTCGCCTTCCTCGCCGGTGGAACCACCGCCTTCGTCGCCAACGACAAGGCCATCGAGCTCACCGTGGACGGCAGGCCGCAGGTGCTGCACACCTTCGCGGGCGACGTGGGCGAACTGCTCGCCCAGCAGGGTGTCCGCGTGGGCGAGCACGACGTCGTCGCTCCCGCGCCCGGTACGCCGCTCGCCAGCGGCGACGAGGTCGCGGTGCACCACGGACGCCTCCTGCTCCTCACCGTCGACGGACGCCGGCGCCGGGTGTGGACGACGGCGCAGAACGTGGACGACGCGCTCCAGCAGCTCGGGGTGCGCCCGGAGGGCGCGTATATGTCGACCTCGCGCTCCCGCGCGATCGGCCGTCAGGGGCTCGCGCTGGACGTCCGCACCGAACGCTCGGTGACGGTCACGGCGGACGGAGAGGCCCGTACGATCCGGACGAACGCCGCGACCGTCCGCGAGGCCGTGGAACAGGCCGGGATCACCCTGCGCGGGCAGGACACGACCTCCGTGACGCCGGGGAGCTTCCCGCGCGACGGGGAGACGGTCATCGTGCTCCGGGTCAAAGGCCACAGGGAGGTCCGCGAGGAGCCGATCCCGTTCGATGAGCGGCGCACCCACGATCCGACCCTCTTCAAGGGCACGGAGATCGTGGCGAGCGCCGGGCGGCCGGGCACGCGCCGGGTGACGTACGTCCTGCGCACCGTCAACGGCGTCGCGCAGAAGCCGAGGCGGATCGGGGCCGAGGTGGTGCGCAAGCCGAAGGCCGAGCTGGTGCGGGTGGGCACCAAGCCGCACCCGGACTCGGTGAACGGCGCGGAGCACCTCAACTGGCACGGGCTCGCGAGGTGCGAGTCGGGCGGCCGGACCCGCGCGTTGGACGCGTCGGGCACGTACGGCGGCCTCTACCAGTTCGACCGGCGCACCTGGCGCAGTCTCGGCGGCTCGGGCCGGCCTCAGGACGCTCCGGCCGAGGAGCAGACGTATCGCGCGAAGAAGCTGTACGTGCGTCACGGCACCAGTCCCTGGCCGAACTGCGGATCGCACCTGTACCGGTGAGCGGCGGACTCGCGAGGCCCCCCGGGGATGGCGTCGGCGCGGCGGTCCGGCCGGGCCGGGTACCGCGCCGACGGTCCGCCGGCGCCGAGCCGGTGCCCCGGACGGGTGCGGTCGGAGGTCCGCTCCGGCGTCCGTCCGACAGGACCCGACCGGACCCCGGCACCCGCCTCGTCGTCCCGGGAGGCGGCCCCAGCTCCCTGGGCCGGGCGGCGACCGCCTCGCCCCGGGGGATGGCGCCGGTACGGCGGTCCGCCCGGGCCGGGCCGGTGCCCGCGAGGTGCCGGGGAGGCTGGGCACCCGCCTCGTCGTCCTGGGAGGCGGCCCCAGCTCCCTGGGCCGGGCGGCGACCGCCTCGCCCCGGTTCCCGGTTCCCCGGGGCACCGAGGGCCGGGGCGCTGCCTCGGCGAGAGGCGCGCCGCCCGCGCCTCCCCCGGCCCGCGAGGTGCCGGGGGAGGTCCGGCGCCGCCTGTGGCCACGCATGCACGGCCGTATCGCGCCGCCCCGTACCCTTGGTCCGTGAGCAGCCCCACCCCCGACGCCCTCCTGGGCCCCGCCGACGTCCGTGAACTGGCGGCCGCCCTCGGCGTACGTCCCACCAAGCAACGTGGTCAGAACTTCGTCATCGACGCCAACACCGTGCGGCGCATCGTGCGCACCGCCGGTGTGCGGCCCGACGACGTCGTCGTGGAGGTGGGGCCCGGGCTCGGATCGCTGACGCTGGCGCTGCTCGAGGTCGCCGAACGCGTCACCGCCGTCGAGATCGACGACGTGCTGGCATCCGCGCTGCCCTCGACCATCGCCGCGCGGATGCCCGAGCGCGCAGAGCGGTTCGCGCTGGTGCACTCCGACGCCCTGCACGTGAGGGAGCTGCCGGCTCCGGCACCCACCGCGCTCGTCGCGAACCTGCCGTACAACGTCGCGGTGCCCGTGCTCCTGCACATGCTCGACACCTTCCCGAGCATCGAGCGGACTCTGGTGATGGTGCAGTCCGAGGTCGCCGACCGGCTGGCCGCCGCCCCGGGCTCGAAGGTGTACGGGGTGCCGTCCGTGAAGGCCAACTGGTACGCCGACGTGAAGCGCGCCGGAGCCATCGGGCGCAGCGTCTTCTGGCCCGCGCCCAATGTCGACAGCGGGCTCGTCTCGCTGGTCCGCCGCACCGAGCCGGTCAAGACCACCGCGTCGAAGGCCGAGGTCTTCGCGGTCGTGGACGCGGCCTTCGCACAGCGGCGCAAGACGCTGCGGGCCGCGCTCGCCGGCTGGGCGGGGTCGGCCCCCGCGGCCGAGGCCGCGCTCGTCGCCGCCGGGATCTCGCCGCAGGCGCGCGGGGAGTCGCTGACGGTGGAGGAGTTCGCCCGCATCGCCGAGAACCGCATCGCCGAGAACCGCACCGCCGAGATCCGTGTCACCGAGAACCGCGGCACCGAGAACCGCCCCGCCGAGAACGAGGAGCAGTCCGAGCAGTGAGCGTGACCGTACGCGTACCGGCCAAGGTCAATGTGCAGCTCGCGGTGGGCGCCGCCCGCCCCGACGGCTTCCACGACCTGGCGAACGTCTTCCTCGCCGTCGGCCTGTACGACGAGATCACCGTGACGCCCGCCGACGAACTGCGCGTCACCTGTTCGGGGCCGGACGCCGCGCAGGTGCCGCTGGACCTCACGAACCTGGCCGCTCGGGCGGCGCTGGCGCTCGCCGAACGCCACGGGCTCGAGGCGGCCGTGCACATCCACATCGCCAAGGACATCCCGGTCGCCGGCGGTATGGCGGGCGGCAGCGCGGACGGGGCCGGGGCTCTGGTGGCGTGTGACGCGCTGTGGGGCACACGGGCGCCGCGTGCCGAATTGCTGGAGATCTGTGCCGAGTTGGGCAGTGATGTGCCGTTCAGTCTGGTGGGCGGGGCGGCGCTGGGCACCAGGCGGGGCGAGCGGCTCAGCGCGCTCGAGGTCGGCGGGGTCTTCCACTGGGTGTTCGCCATGGCGGACCGGGGGCTCTCGACTCCGGCCGTCTTCCGGGAGTTCGACCGGCTGAACGAGGGCGTGCGGATTCCCGAGCCCGTCGCCTCGCAGGATCTGCTCGACGCGCTCGCGAAGGGCGACGCCGAGGCGCTCGCGGCGGCGGTCTCCAACGACCTCCAGCCAGCCGCGCTGTCGCTGTTCCCGGAACTGGCGGACACGCTGGCCGCGGGGCGGGCGGCGGGCGCACTGGCCGGGCTGGTGTCCGGGTCCGGGCCGACGACGGCGTTCCTCGCCCCGGACGCCTCCGCCACGCAGAAGATCGCCCAGGCGTTGACGGCGTCGGGCACGTGCCGATCGGCCCGGGTGGCCGTGTCACCCGCACTCGGGGCGACCGTGGTCTGACGCGGTTGCTCCGGCCTTGAGCGACGCGCTCAAGGCCGAGGCCCGACCGTTGCCGTCTCCTGCCGTGGGGTGGGCGCCCGCCCGAGCCGGCGTAAGTGCTGTGGGGCCACCGCCTCCCGGCCTACGCACAGATGCGGGTCCCGAGGTTGTACCCGTACACGATCAAGTCCGCGTACTCAGCCCGCACTTGAGTACGAGTGCGCTGATGCGTCCTTTGGTGCCCGCGCGACCGTACTCCCATGAGACCCAGCGACCTCGCCGCCGCCACGCCGGCCTCCCGCGACCGTTTCGTCGACCTGTTGCGCGTCGCCTCGCTCGGTACCGTCGTGCTCGGGCACTGGCTGATGGCCGCCGTGTCCGTCGGCGGGAACGGACGGGTGCAGGTCGGCAACCTGCTCGCCCTTCAGCCCGGGCTCCAGCCACTGACCTGGGTGTTCCAGGTGATGCCGGTGTTCTTCTTCGTCGGCGGTTTCTCGCACGCCCTCTCCTACCGGTCGACCCGCCGCGGTACCTCCAAGGCCTACTCGGTCTTCCTGCGCGCCCGCCTCCAGCGACTGCTGCGGCCGACCGTCGTGTTCATCGCGGTGTGGGGCGCGGCGGCGCTGGCCCTCCAACTGGCCGGGCTCGGCGGTGGGTTGCTCGACGTCAGCCTGCGACTGGTCGCGCAGCCCCTGTGGTTCGTGGGGATCTATCTGGCGATGGTCGCCTTCACCCCGCCGCTGCTCAGGCTCCACGAGAGGTACGGGTGGGGCGCGTTCGGCGGGCTCGTCGCCGCGGCCGTCCTCGTCGACCTGCTTCGCTTCGGCCTCGACGTCCCCTACGTCGAGTTCCTCAACTTCGCCTTCGTCTGGCTGGCGATCCACCAACTCGGGTTTCTGCGCGCGGACGGCAGGCTCGGCCGGCCGTACCTCCTCGCCGGCGCGGGAGCCGCGGGCGCCTTGCTGCTGGTGACCTACGGGCCGTATCCGCTGTCGATGGTGGGCATGCCGGGCGAGAAGGTCTCCAACATGGCGCCGCCCACGCTCGCCCTGCTGTGCCACGGGCTGTGGCTGGTCGGTGCGGTGGAGCTGCTGCGCGGACCCGCGGGACGGTGGCTGAACCGCCCGCGCGTGTGGCGCACGGTCGTCGCGGCCAACGGCATCTCGATGACCGCCTTCCTGTGGCACCTGACGGCGATGCTCGGCGTCTACGGGGCGCTGCTCGCGGCGGGTGTCCGGATGCCGGAGCCCGGCTCGGGTGTGTGGTGGATACAGGTACCATTGCGGATCGTGGCTGCCGTGACGCTCACCGGTGTCCTGGTGGCCGTCTTCCGTGTCTTCGAAAAACCCTCGGGTGCACGGGGGCCGAGTGCGCCGCGCGCCTGGGCGGGACCCGCCGCCGCGCTCGGCGTCACCCTCTGCCTCTTCGGGGTCCTGGGCCTGTCGATGGTCGGCTTCGGGGGACTTCTGCAAGGACGGACGGCGCTGCTGATAGCCGTGCACGTCACCGCTCCCGCGGCCGTGGTGATGACGCTCTCCGGGTGGCTGCTGGTGGAGCGGGCGGGCCGAGGGCGCGAAGTGGCCGTCTGACCCGGCTCAGAGGTCGTCGACGGCGGTCAGGTCGATGCCGCGGCTTGGTCGTACGATCGCGGGACCCCGAGTCCGGGGAAACGACCTCGACGGCGAGAACCACGTCCTTCGCTTCGCAACTGGTCTGGTCCGGTCCTGTGATGGCCTCGGCCCGTACCACGCTGACATCCGGCTCGGGACCGTTGCGCGTGTCGAGGATGACGGTCATCTTCCGACCGACCCGGAATGCGGCGGGCAGCCCGGTACGCAGACCGCCGACCAGGAGGCCGATCACGCTGGCGTGGAAGCGGCGCTGCGGACTCACGAAGACCAGGCTCCCGTCGATCAACTCGGTGTGCGGCGGGAGATCCGGCAGGGTGAACAGGTCGTCCACGGTGTAGCCGTTCTGCGGCGGCACCGGCCACTGAAGCGGTGCTCGACGGAGTCGGCGGTCGTGGTTCCTCCCATGGACGGGATCCTGCTGCCTACCTCTCACTGTGGCCGTCGATCACGGATCTCATCACTACAAAGAGTGGTGAGGCGCTCGCGTTCCGCCACCTCCCCCGCAGGCCCTAGGCTTGAAGGCTGATCGATCCCCGCGTCAGGAGAGAAATGGCCGTCAACCTGGTCAATGTCGAGAACGTCAGCAAGGTGTACGGCACCCGCGCCCTGCTCGACGGTGTCTCGCTCGGCGTATCCGAAGGGGACCGGATCGGGGTCGTCGGCCGCAACGGCGACGGCAAGACCACCCTGATCCGGATGCTCGCCAAGCTGGAGGAGGCCGACTCCGGCCGTGTCACCCACTCCGGCGGGCTGCGCCTCGGTGTGCTCACCCAGCACGACTCCCTCGACTCGGCCGCCACCGTCCGCCACGAGGTCATCCGGGACATGGCCGACCACGAGTGGGCGGGCAACGCCAAGATCCGCGACGTGCTCACCGGGCTGTTCGGCGGGCTGGACCTGCCCGGCTTCCCGCAGGGACTCGACACCGTCATCGGCCCCTTGTCCGGTGGCGAGCGGCGCCGGATCGCGCTGGCCAAGCTGCTCATCGCCGAGCAGGACCTGATCGTGCTGGACGAGCCCACCAACCACCTCGACGTCGAGGGCATCGCCTGGCTGGCGAACCATCTGCGTGAGCGCCGCTCGGCACTCGTCTGCGTCACCCACGACCGCTGGTTCCTGGACCAGGTGTGCACCCGGATGTGGGACGTGCAGCGGGGGACGGTCCACGAGTACGAGGGCGGATACTCCGACTACGTCTTCGCCCGTGCCGAGCGCGAGCGGATCGCCGCCTCCGAGGAGGTCAAGCGGCAGAATCTGATCAGGAAGGAACTGGCCTGGCTGCGCCGCGGCGCGCCCGCCCGGACCTCCAAGCCCCGCTTCCGCGTCGAGGCCGCCAACGAGCTGATCCAGGACGTGCCGCCGCCCCGGGACAGCAGCGAACTGATGAAGTTCGCCTCGTCGCGGCTCGGCAGGACCGTCTTCGACCTCGAGGACATCACCGTCCAGGCGGGCCCCAAGCTGCTGCTCAAGCACGTCACCTGGCAGCTCGGCCCGGGCGACCGCATCGGCCTCGTCGGCATCAACGGCGCCGGCAAGACCTCCCTTCTGCGCGCCATGGCCGACGCCGCGCGCAGCGACGGGGAGACGCAGCCCGCCGGGGGCCGGATCGCCGTCGGCAAGACCGTCAGGCTCGCCTATCTGTCGCAGGAGGTCGCCGAGCTCGACCCCTCCTGGCGGGTCCTGGAGGCTGTGCAGCGGGTACGCGAGCGGGTCGACCTCGGCAAGGGACGCGAGATGACCGCGGGCCAGCTGTGCGAGACCTTCGGCTTCACCAAGGAGAAGCAGTGGACGCCCGTCGGTGACCTGTCCGGTGGTGAGCGGCGGCGCCTCCAGCTGCTGCGCCTCCTCATGGACGAGCCGAACGTCCTCTTCCTCGACGAGCCCACCAACGACCTCGACATCGAGACCCTCACCCAGCTCGAGGACGTCCTCGACGGCTGGCCCGGCTCGATGATCGTGATCTCGCACGACCGGTTCTTCGTCGAGCGGACGACCGACAAGGTGTACGCGCTCCTCGGGGACGCCACGCTGCGCATGCTGCCGCGCGGTATCGACGAGTACCTGGAGCGGCGCCATCGTATGGAGGAGACGGCGGCGGCCGCCGCCACTCCGGCGGCCGCCGAGCGGAAGCCCGCCGGCGCCTCCGCCGCCGACGCCCGCGCCGCGAAGAAGGAACTCCAGCGGATCGAGCGGCAGTTGGACAAGATCTCCGAGCGTGAGGCCAAGCTCCACCAGCAGATCGCCGAGAACGCCACGGACTTCGCGAAGGTGGCAGGACTGGACGCCGAGCTGCGTGAACTCGTGGGCGAACGTGAGGAACTGGAGCTGCGCTGGCTGGAACTCGCGGACGAGGCCTAGCCGTTCGGCGGGCGGCTGCGGACATCACGTGAAGAACGCGTGCCGGTTTCAGGGTGGTGGGGTCCTGCGGACCGGCACGCGTAACGGGGGCATCACGGGCCGGTCCTCCCTTGGGAACAGGGCCGGCGGTGGCCCCGTGTTCATGGGCGGCGCGGTGATAGAAAAGGCCGCCTGAGAACACTCTGAGTACCGACGACGTGGCGGAAACGACACCACGGGCGTGGGGAACACATCAGAAAAAGGGGGGAAGCGCTGATGACTCAGCCGCCGACGGGCGGCGGCTTCGGAGCGCCGCAGGATCCGCAGTCGCCGCAGGGCGGATTCGGACCACCGCAGGATCCGCGGCAGGCCGTACCTCCGCCGCCCGCCCAGCCCCCGGTCCCGCCGCAGCCGGGGTACGGCCCTCCGCAGCAGTCCGGCCCCTACGCCCAGCCTCCGCAGGCGGGCCCGTACGGCCAGCCCGGGTACGGCTACCCCCAGCAGTCCGGCCCCTACGTCCAGCCCCAGCCCGGCCATGGGTACCCGCAGCAGCCGCACCAGTTCCCCGGCGTGCCCACCCCGCCTCCCAATGGCGGCTCCAAGAACCCCTTCAAGGGCAGGCCCGCGCTGGCCGTGGGCGCCGCGATCGCCGTGCTGCTCGTGATAGGCGGCACCGTGTACGCGGTCAGCGGCGATGGGGGCAAGAAGCCCACCGCGGGCGGGAGCCCTAAGGCCACGCCGTCGACGGGAGCCTCCGTCCCGGTCAACCCCGGCGACGGCGGCGGTGACGGCGGCGCGGATCCGGAGAACCTCAACGAGGGCCGCAAGGCAGGCGAGTCGAAGGTCCTCTGGTACAAGGAGGCGCCCGACGCGCCCGGTTCCGGTGCCGACGCCCCCGGTATGTGGATCACCGCCAAGTCGGCCGTGAAGGCCGCGTACAAGCAGGTCTTCGCCTACAACGTGGCCGACGGCGCCCCCAGTTGGGACCCGATCTCCTTCCCGCAGAAGATCTGCGCGGTGACCCCGCGAAAGACGGCCGACGACAAGATCGTCGTGGCCTACATGAGCGGGGTCAGCAGCAACGCCAAGTGCAACCGGCTCCAGGAGATCGACCTCGGCACCGGCAAGAAGGGCTGGAGCGCCGAGGTCGCCGACGGTGCCCTGTTCGACAGCACCCTCAGCCTCGAACTCACCGTCACCGGGAAGACCTTGATGGTCGGCCGCTCCCAGTCGGGCACGGCGTACGACGTCGGCACGGGCAAGAAGCTCTGGGACAAGCAGCGCTACGGCGCGGCCTGTTTCCCGAGCGCGTTCGCGGGCGGCACGAAGCTGATCTCCGTCGCCTCCTGCGGCGCCGGAGGGCCGAACGAGCACGACGAGGTGCAGGAGCTCGACCCCACGACCGGCAAGGCCAAGTGGACCAGGCCGATCCCGAAGGGCTGGACGGTCTCGCGGGCCTTCTCGGTCGCCCCCGTCGTCCTGTATCTCACCAACGACGACAAGAAGGCCGCGGCCATCTCCACGCTGAAGAACGACGGCACCCCCCGCTCCGACGTCCATTCCAAGGAGTCCTTCGCCCCCCAGTGCGGCTGGGCCGTCCTCGAGCGTGACCTGCAGGGCTGCACGGGTGTGGTGGCCGACTCGGACACCCTGTACCTGCCGACCGAGGCGAAGACCGGTCCGAACGAGATCGTCGCCGTCAACCTCGACACCGGCAAGGAGAAGTGGCGGGTGAAGTCCCCGGGCGACGAGTCGATGCTCCCGCTGAAGTCGGACGGCACCCGTCTGATCGCCTACGTCCAGCCCTCGTACAGCGCCGGCGGCCAAGTGGTCTCCCTCCCCACGACGGACGGCAGCCACACCGTCACCGGGCTGCTGCGGAATCCGTCGGGCGCCGCGCCGGTCGAGGGCGGTTTCTACGCCAAGGCGATCGACTACGTGGACGGGCGCTTCTACATCTCCAGCACCCGGCTGAGCGGCCGCAACCAGTCGAAGGAGAAGCTGATGCTGGCCTACGGCAAGTGATCCGGCTGCCTGCTCCCGCGTCCCCGCCCACCACTCATCGGTTCTTCGAGGTACTCACGTCATGAGCCAGCCGCCCCCGCCTCCGAACCAGCCGCCGCCGGGCGGCTTCGGCGCCCCGCAGAACCCGCCGCCGGGCGGCTTCGGAGCGCCCCAGACCCCGCCGGTGCCCCCGCAGACCCCGCCCCCGACGCCCCCGCCGCCCGCTCAGGGCCCGGGTTACGGCTATCCGCAGCCGCCGACCCCGCAGCAGCAGCCCTACGGCAACCCGCAGCAGCCCGGCTACGGTTACCCGTCTCCGCAGCCCGGCTACGGCTACCCGCAGCAGCCCGCTTACGGCTATCCGCAGCCCCCGCAGGGCGGCGGCGGCCGCAAGGGACCGAGTGCCCAGGTGTGGATCATCGTCTCGGCGGTCGTGGCCATCGCGCTGATCGTCGGCGGCGGAGTCTGGTACGCCAAGAGCTCGTCCGGCAGCGGCAAGAGCGACAACTCCGCGTCGGGCGGCAGCGGTCAGGACAAGGGCGGAACCGGCGGTTCGGGCGCCGGGTCCAAGGAGAAGGCGCCGGCCGACACCGCCGCGAAGGTCCTCTTCCAGGTGCCCGCGCCCGAGGTCAAGGACAAGCAGGAGATCGACAGCGTCACCGGTTCCTGGCTCACCGGCTCCGTCTACGCCAAGGCCGGCGTCAACAAGATCGTCGGCTACGACCCGGACTCCGGCACGACCAAGTGGACGCTTCCGCTGAACGGCCAGACCTGTGCGGGCTCGCCCGAGATCAGCTCGTCCGGCGTGGCCGCGGTGGTCAGCGAGTCGGGCAAGCGGGCCAACGCGCGGGACCGCAAGCCGTGCAGCGACATCACGGCGTTCGAGGTCGCCACCGGGAAGAAGCTGTGGACCAGGTCGGTCAAGACCGGTGACACCCCCGTCGCGTTCGGCGAGGTCTCGATCAGCGGCACCACGGTCGCGGTCGGCGCCGGCTACTACGGTGGTGCCGCCTTCGACGCGACCAGCGGAAAGGTGCTCTGGCAGCCCAAGACGGGCTCCTGCACGGACGTCGGCTACGCGGGCGGCGAGCAGCTCGTCGCGGTGCGCAAGTGCGGGGACTACGGCGACGAGGCGTACGAGGTGCAGCTCCTCGACCCGAGGACGGGCGCCGTGCGGTGGTCCTACAAGCTGCCCAAGGGCATCGACAACGCCAAGGTGGTCTCCACGAAGCCGGTCGTGTTCGGCGTGGACTCCGGCGACATCACCGCCTCCGGCGCCACGGACGTCTTCTCGCTGGACGACATCGGCAAGCTGCGCACCAAGATCACGCTGGCGGACGGCAAGTACGAGCACGCGTGCGGCGTCGGCAAGGTCCACGACTGCCACGCGATCGTGGTCGGGAACGACAAGCTGTACGTGCCGACCGAGCAGCACGACGGTACGGCCCAGGGCGCGCGGACCAACGAGATCGTCGCTTTCTCGCTGGCCACCGGGAAGACCACCGGTGACCGGATCGACGCGGGAGACGGCTACGACATCTTCCCGATCCGCATGGACGGCGGGAATCTGCTGGCGTACAAGAGCGGTCCGTTCGACAAGGGCGCGCAGGTGGTCTCCGTCGACGGCACGAATCTGAGGCAGACCAAGCTGCTGGAGACGCCGGCCTCCGCGGAAGTCCTCGGCGCGATCAGCAGCATGGTCCCCAAGTCCTCCGAACTGCTCTACACCGAGGGCCGGCTGTTCTTCGGCAAGGCACTGGTGAGCAAGCCGTACTCGGCGGACGCGAAGGCGTACACCGCGCTCGGCTTCGGTGTGAAATAGCACGTACGGCGCGCACGGAGAAGGCCTCGCCCCTGTTCAGGGGCGGGGCCTTGCGCGTACCCCTCATCAGTGTGCGAATGGGCGGGATGTCGGTAATCCGGGGCACTTTCCCCCGGTAAGGGGAGCGCAACGTCGAACAAGCGTGTAGCTTCCGGGGACATGAAGTCCGGGGGGTGTGACCGGGGGCTTGTGTCCGTGCGGCCCAGTGGGCATCCATAGTGGGCATCCACGGGGGGACTGGGGGGTTGCTCGATGGGAGTGCGGCTGATGGTGGTCGACGACCACCGGTTGCTCGCCGAGGCGCTGGCCTCGGCGCTGAAGCTGCGAGGACACCGTGTGCTGGCCGCGGCGGCGCCCACGGCGGGTGCGGCGGAACTAGTGATCACCAGGGCGCCCGAGGTGTGCCTGATGGGGACGGCGACTCCCGCGGACCCGGGGGCCTTCGACCCGGTGGTGCGGATCAAGCGGGAACGTCCGCAGGTGGCGGTGCTGGTCCTCGGGCCGGTGCCGAATCCGCGCGGCATAGCGGCCGCGTTCGCCGCTGGGGCCTCGGGCTATGTACGGCACGACGAGCGCATCGAGGGCGTCGAGCGGGCGATCATGAAGGCGCGGGCCGGTGAGGCGGCGGTGGCACCGCAGCTCCTGCAGGGCGCGTTCAGCGAGCTGCTCAATCCGGCGGCCCAGCCCGACGACGAGGGGCAGCGCCTGCTGCAGATGCTGACCCCGCGCGAGGTGGAGGTCCTGGTACGGGTCGCGGACGGCGAGGACACACGGCTGATCGCGGCCGGTATGGGCATCGCCTCGTCGACGGCCCGCACCCATGTCCAGCGGGTCCTGATGAAGCTCGGTGTGGGCTCCCGTCTGGAGGCTGCCGCGCTCGCGGCCCGCACGGGACTGCTGGACCGCGCGGGCCCACGCGACGCGGCATCGCCACGCACGGAGTGAGCGACGCCGGATCGCCGGGACGGTCCGCGGGGTGCGGGGCTCGGGCGGTCCGCCAGGAGCGCCGGTGCGCGGTCCCCGCGCCCGGGACGGGCGCGGGGCGGTCACGCGGCAGGCCGGCACATCACCCCTGGTGGGGCGACCCGGGGCACGCCCTCGGCGTCACTCCGGCTTCTCGTCCGGGACCGGTGCGGCCGCCGGGCGCAGCTTCATCCAGACGAGGAAGAACAGGCCGAGGAGCAGCATCCCCAGGCCGGTCCACAGGTTGATGTTGACGCCCTGGGCCTTGTGGATCTCGGCGTCGGAGGCGGTGAAGCCCGCGATCATGACGATGACGCCGTAGATCACGAAGAGGCCGCCGATGATGCGGCGCAGGTCGAAGATCCGGGCAGCGGTCGCGGACTTGCCCTCCAGATCGGTGACCGCGCGCTGGACGTCATGCTCGGAGTACTCGGACATGGTCTCTCAATCCTCCCGCGGTCAGAGCGAGAACGGGATGTAGCAGGCGGCGGCGAGGACGACGGCGCCCCAGCCCAGCAGGGCCGGCTTGCGGTACCAGGCGTCGTCGCCCTTGGCGGGCGCCTCGGCCATACCGGGGGAGCGGGTGCCGTAGACCAGGCCCTGGAGGCTCTCCTCGGGCTTCGGCCTGGTGAACAGCGAGACCGCCACCATGACGACGGCACCGGCCACGAAACCGGCGATCGCGGAGACGAAGTTGGCGCCCTGGTCGGTGGGGATGGCGATGATGCCCTGCTTGTAGACGACGAAGTAGTTGACCATGGCGGTCACCGTGCCGGCGAGCAGGCCCCAGAAGCCGGACTTCGCGGACGCGCGCTTCCAGAACATGCCGACGATGAACACCACGAACATCGGCACGTTGAAGAAGGAGAACAGCGTCTGCAGGTAGCTCATGATGTTGGAGAACGACGAGGCCAAGAACGCCGTGCCGACCGACGCGAGCACACCGACCGCGGTGATCAGCCGTCCGAACCTCACGTAGTACTCGTCCTCGCGGTGCCGGACCACGTACTTGGCCCAGATGTCGTTGGTGAACACCGTGTTGAAGGACGAGACATTGGCCGCCATACCAGCCATGAAGGCCGCCAGCAGACCGGTCACCGCGATGCCGAGCACGCCGTTGGGCAGCAGCTCCTGCATCAGGTACGGGATCGCGTCGTTGTACTGCAGGCCCGAGCCCGGGGTGCCGATCTTCGGCACCAGGGCGGCGGCGACCAGGCCCGGGATCATCACCAGGAAGACGATGAAGATCTTCGGGTAGGCGGCGATCAGGGGGGTGCGCTGGGCGGCGGAGAGGTTCTTCGCGGACAGCGCGCGCTGCACCTCGGCGAAGTTGGTCGTCCAGTAGCCGAAGGACAGCACGAAGCCGAGGCCGAGGACGATGGTCAGCCAGTTGGCGCCCAGCGCATTGACGTGGCCGATGCCGGTGCCGCCCCAGGCGGTGGTGAAGTTGTGGCCGTGGGTCGCGCTGAGCTTGTCGGTCAGGCCGTCCCAGCCGCCGACCTTCTTCAGACCGAGCACGGTGAGCGGGATGAGGGCGGCCAGGATCACGAAGAACTGGAGTACCTCGTTGTAGATCGCGGACGACAGTCCGCCGAGGGTGATGTACGCGAGGACGAAGAACCCGGCGACCACGATCGCCACCCACTGCGGCCAGCCGAGCAGCGCCTCGACCACGATCGCGAGGGCGTAGAGGTTCACACCCGCGATCAGGATGGCTGCGAATGCGAACAGGATCGAACTCAGCAGGTGCGCCCCCTTGTCGAAGCGGAGCAGCAGGAACTCCGGGACCGAGCGGACCTTGGAGCCGTAGTAGAAGGGCATCATCACCAGGCCCAGGAACACCATGGCGGGGATGGCGCCGATCCAGTACCAGTGGACGGTGTAGGCGCCGTACTGCGCGCTGTTGGCGGCCATGCCGAGGATCTCGGTGGCGGCCAGGTTGGCGGAGATGAACGCGAGGCCCGTGATCCAGGCGGGCAGTGAGCGCCCGGACAGGAAGAAGTCGAGGCTGGTCTTCACCGACCGCCGGGCAGCGAAGCCGATGCCCAGCACCACTGCGAAGTAGATCCCGAGGATCGTGTAGTCGAGCCCGTTCGTGGGGAGCCGTAGCCCGGTGGCGAGGTATGTGGGGGTTTGCATGCCTACTCGCTTCGTTGCGTGAATCAATCAGTTCGGAATCTACGCCTCGATGTTCGTTATTTGAACACTTCTGATGATGCTCTTTGTTGGATTGTGATGTTGACGCTGGTGGTGCGTTGTGGTTTGTTGTGTTGGGTTATGTTTGATGAGTGGTCCGGTGCGGACGAGGAGTCCGGCAGTGCTGCAGAAAGGCAAGGTGTCGTGAAGAAGACCTCGACCCGGCTGGCCGACGGTCGTGAGCTCATCTACTACGACCTGCGCGACGACACCGTGCGGGACGCGGTGGACCGCCGGCCGCTGGAGCGGACCGTCACGACCTCCGAGATCCGCCGGGATGTGCTGCTGGGCGACTCGGTCGCCGTGGCCTCCCACCGGCAGGGCCGCACCTACCTCCCGCCCGCCGACCAGTGCCCCCTGTGTCCGTCCAGGGGCGAGCACTTGAGCGAGATCCCGGACTCCTCGTACGACGTGGTCGTCTTCGAGAACCGCTTCCCCTCGCTCGCCGGCGACTCCGGCCGCTGCGAGGTCGTCTGCTTCACCTCCGACCACAACGCCTCCTTCGCCGATCTGACCGAGGAACAGGCCGGCCTGGTCCTGGACGCCTGGACCGATCGCACCGCGGAGCTGTCCCATCTGACCGCCGTCGAGCAGGTGTTCTGCTTCGAGAACCGCGGCCGGGAGATCGGAGTGACCCTCGGTCACCCGCACGGTCAGATCTACGCCTACCCCTTCACTACCCCCCGCACCGCCCTGATGCTCGGATCGCTCGCCGCCCACAAGGAGGCGAGTGGCGGGGAGAACCTGTTCGACGCCGTGCTGGAGCGCGAGCTCGCCGGCGAGCGCGTCGTCCTGGAGAGCGACCACTGGGTGGCCTTCGTGCCGTACGCCGCGCACTGGCCCTACGAGGTCCACCTCTACCCCCGCCGGCGCGTCCCGGACCTGCTCGCGCTGGACGAGGCGGCCCGCACAGAATTCCCCAAGGTCTATCTGGAACTCTTGAGGCGCTTCGACCGGATCTTCGACGAGGGGTACGGCTCCGTGCGCGGTGGGGGGGAGAACGCCGTGGTCGAGTCTCCGACGCCGTACATCGCCGCCTGGCACCAGGCGCCGTTCGGCGCGCTGGCCGACTTCGAGGGCGTGATCAGGGACGACTTCGCGCTCCACCTCGAGCTTTTCACCATTCGCCGCACTTCCGGCAAGCTGAAGTTCCTCGCGGGTTCCGAGTCCGGCATGAACGTGTTCATCAACGACGTGCCGCCGGAAGCCGCGGCCCAGCGAATGCGAGAGGTAGCGAGTTCATGAGTGGGAAGTACCTGGTCACGGGCGGCGCGGGCTATGTGGGCAGCGTGGTCGCGCAGCACCTGCTGGAGGCGGGCCACGAGGTCGTCGTCCTCGACAATCTCTCGACCGGCTTCCGCGAGGGTGTGCCGGCCGGTGCTGCTTTCGTCGAGGGCGACATCCGCGATGCGGCCAAATGGGTGGATCCCTCGTACGACGCGGTCCTGCACTTCGCCGCGTTCTCGCAGGTCGGCGAGTCGGTCGTGAAGCCGGAGAAGTACTGGGACAACAACGTCGGCGGCACCATGGCGCTGCTCGGCGCGATGCGGGAGGCGGGCGTGCGCAAGCTCGTCTTCTCCTCCACCGCGGCGACCTACGGCGAGCCGGTGAACACCCCGATCACCGAGACCGACCCGACCGCGCCGACCTCTCCCTACGGCGCCTCGAAGCTCGCCGTCGACCACATGATCACGGGTGAGGCGACCGCCCACGGCCTGGGCGCCGTGTCCCTGCGCTACTTCAACGTGGCGGGCGCCTACGGCGCCTACGGCGAGCGCCACAACCCGGAGTCCCACCTGATCCCGCTCGTGCTCCAGGTCGCGCAGGGCCGGCGGGAGGCCATCTCGGTCTTCGGCGACGACTACCCCACGCCCGACGGCACCTGCATCCGCGACTACATCCACGTCGCGGACCTGGCCGAGGCGCACCTGCTGGCGCTCGACGCCGCCACCTCCGGCGAGCACCTGATCTGCAACCTCGGCAACGGCAACGGCTTCTCGGTGCGCGAGGTCATCGAGACGGTGCGCCAGGTCACCGGGCACCCGATCCCCGAGGTCGCGGCCCCGCGCCGGGGCGGCGACCCGGCGTTCCTGGTCGCCTCCGCGGCCACGGCCCGGGAGCGCCTCGGCTGGAACCCGTCCCGCGCGGACCTCGCGGGGATCGTCGCGGACGCGTGGGAGTTCGCGCAGAACGTCGCAAGGGAGCAGTAGATGGGCGTACGCGAGGGCTTCGAGGAACTGTTCGGCAGCGCCCCCGAGGGCGTCTGGGCGGCTCCGGGCCGGGTCAATCTGATCGGTGAGTACACGGACTTCAACGAGGGGTTCGTGATGCCGTTCGCCCTGCCGCACACGGCGGTCGCGGCGGTCTCGCGCCGCTCCGACGGGGTGCTGCGGCTGCACTCGGCGGACATCGAGGGCCCGGTCGTCGAACTGCGCGTGGACGAGCTGCGGCCGCTGACGAACACCAGCTGGGCCGCTTATCCGGCCGGTGTCGTCTGGGTGCTGCGCGAGGCCGGCCACGTGATCACCGGCGCCGACCTCCATCTGTCCTCGACCGTGCCGACCGGCGCGGGCCTGTCGTCCTCGGCGGCCCTCGAGGTGGTCACCGCCCTCGCGCTCAACGACCTGTTCGGCCTCGGCCTGAGCCGCCCCGAGCTGGCCAGGCTCGCCCAGCGCGCCGAGAACGACTTCGTCGGCGTGCCGTGCGGCGTCATGGACCAGATGGCGTCGGCCTGCAGCGACGAGGGCAGCGCCCTGCACCTCGACTGCCGTGACCTCTCGATCCGCCAGATCCCCTTCGACCTGGCCGCCCAGGACCTCGCGCTGCTCGTCGTGGACACCCGCGTCAAGCACGCGCTGGGCGACGGGGCGTACGCCGAGCGGCGCGCGGGGTGCGAGGAGGGTGCGCGGCAGCTCCGGGTCTCGCACCTGCGGGACGTCGCCTACGAGGACCTGGACTCCGCACTCGCGCGTCTGTCCGACGAGCGGGTACGCCGCTATGTGCGGCACGTGGTCTCGGACGACCACCGCGTCGACCGGGTCGTCGCCCTGCTGGACGCGGGCGACGTCCGAGCGATCGGTCCCGTGCTGACGGAGGGCCATGTCTCCCTCAGGGACGATCTGCGCATCTCCTGTCCCGAACTGGACCTGGTCGTGGAGACGGCGAACGCCTCCGGCGCACTCGGCGCCCGGATGACGGGCGGCGGCTTCGGCGGTTCGGCGATCGTGCTCGCGGAGGCATCCGACATGGACACGATCACGAAGGCGATCGAAGAAGCGTTCTCTGGCGCCGGTTTCACGACCCCCCGGGTGTTCCTGGCGGCGCCGTCGGCGGGAGCCCGCCGGCTCGGCTGAGCCGCTTGGTCAACGTGTACTCCGTGATCCCCGGCGGGTAGTCGGGGATCACGCACACCACGTCGTAGCCGTGCTTCCGGTAGAACTCCGGCGCCTGGAAGTCCCATGTCTCCAGGCGCGCGGCCGTGCATCCGCGCCCCTGGTGCGCAACGTGCTCCGCCTCGGCCAGGAGGCGGGTGCCGAGGCCCGCGCCACGGTGGCGGCCGTCCACCCACAGGTAGGCGACGTGCAACCACGTCGTCCAGGTGTGTCCGACCAGACCGCCCGCCAGCTCGCCTGCCGCGTCCAACGCCCATAGGTGGAGCGGGACTTCGCGTTCACCAGGGGTTCCGCGCAGCGCGCGCAGCACCGGGGACGCCGCCGTGTTCGTCTCGCGCAGCCGGGCGCGGAGCAGATCCCGCCGCTCCCTGTCGACTTCCGTCTCGATACGAAACATGCGGCTCACCCTAAACGCGCTGGCCAACCAGTTCTGCAAATATCCTTCCGCTCCCGGCCCCTGGCCCTACCCTGTGAACAGCGCCGGTGGGGGCCGGTGCTGATCAGGGGGCGAGACAGCCGGGTACGACGCCCGGAGTGGGGGTAGCAGTTCCAGCACGGCGGCGGCCGTGCGGCTGCGTCGCCCTGTCCCAGGTGTCATGACCGGGGAGCACTCAGGGCGCCGCACCTGCGTGGGTCGTCCCCCGAGCAGTGGGGGTTTGAGTGGTTCGTATCCGAGTCCTGGTCGTCGACGACCATCGCATCTTCGCCGAGTCGCTCGCAGCCGCGCTGGCGGCCGAGCCCGACGTCGACGTGTCCGCGGCGGGCAGCGGTCCGGCCGCGCTGCGCTGCCTGGATCGGGCGGCCGCGGAGGGCCGCAGATTCGACGTGATGCTCGTCGACGCGGACCTCGGGGGCAACGTCCCCGGCTCGCGCGCCGCGGTGCCCGTCCAGGAGGGCAACGAGGACGGGCTCGTCGACGGCATCTCCCTTGTCGCCGGGGTCCGTTCCGGGCAGCCGAGCGTACGGACCGTCGTCCTCGCCGAGAAGGACGACCCGCGCCGGGCGGCCCTCGCCCTGCAGGCCGGCGCGTCCGGCTGGGTCGCCAAGGACTGCTCGCTGTCCCGGCTGCTCGCCGTCATCCGGGGCGTGCTGCGGGACGAGACGCACCTTCCGCCGGCCCTGCTCACCGGCGTGCTGCGCGAGCTGACCGCGGCCCGCAAACACCGCACCGAGAGCGAACGGCTGGTGGAGTCCCTGACGCCGCGGGAGCGGGAGGTGCTGCGGTGCATGGTCGCGGGCCTGGGCCGCAAGGCCGTCGCCGAGCGGCTGTACCTCTCCCCGCACACCGTCCGCACCCATATGCAGAACGTGCTGGGCAAGCTGGGCGTCCACTCGACACTCGCCGCCGTCGCCCTGGCCCGCCGCGCCGGTGTCGGACCGGTCGACCTAGCCGGGGATGTTGTCGAACGGGGCGGTCAGCTGGCGTAGCAGCGCGGCCAGTTCGCCGCGCTGGGCTGAGCTGAGCTCCGCCAGGATCGCGCGCTCCTGGTCGAGCAGTCCGGCGAGTGCCTGGTCCGCCCGGTCCCGGCCCTCGTCCGTGAGGCGCACCAGCACGCCCCGGCGGTCGCTGGGGTCGGGCAGCCGCTCGACCAGGCCCTTCTTCGCCAGGCGGTCGATGCGGTTCGTCATCGTGCCGGAGGTGACCAGCGTCTGCGTCAGCAACTGCCCCGGGGACAGCTGGTAGGGGGCCCCGGCCCGCCTCAGCGCGGTGAGGACGTCGAACTCCCAGGGCTCCAGGCTGTGCTCGGCGAACGCCAGCCGACGTGCGCGGTCCAGATGCCGTGCCAGCCTGCTCACCCGGCTGAGCACTTCAAGCGGTTCCACGTCGAGGTCCGGGCGCTCCCGGCGCCACGCCGCGACCAGCCGATCGACCTCGTCCTCCATGGCGATCAGTGTAGTGGTTGTGTCGACATGAAGTCTCTTGACATGGAGTTTCTTGACGTCGAGGTACTTTCGAGGTGAGGATGATGTTCCGTACGGAGGCGGCGTCGGACGGGGGCGACGTCTCCGTACGGGACGACGTGTCCGTACGCCGTGAGGAGAGCTGCCATGCCCATCGCCACCACCTGGGACCCCGGCCAGTACCTGCGTCATGCCGGCCATCGCGCCCGCCCCTTCGCCGATCTGCTGGCCCGCGTTCCCGGACTGCCCGGCGACGCGCCCCGCATCGCCGACCTGGGCTGCGGACCCGGCAATGTCACCGTCCTGCTCGCGGATCGCTGGCCCTCCGCGCACATCACCGGGTACGACAACTCGCCCGAGATGCTCGACAAGGCGCACACCGACCACGAGGGCCCCACCCCGGGCGGCGGCCGCATCGACTTCGCCCACACCGACGCCCGCACCTGGGCGCCCCCGGAGCCGTGCGACCTGATCATCAGCAACGCCACCCTGCAATGGGTACCGGGACACGCTGCGCGTTTCGCCGACTGGGTGGCAGCGCTGAAGCCGGGCGGTACCTTCGCCTTCCAGGTACCCGGCAACTTCGACTCGCCGAGCCACCAGCTGATGCGGGAACTCGCCGGTTCGGCCCGCTGGAAGGACCGCCTCGCCGGCATCCTGCGCCACGACGACGCGGTCCTCACCCCCGAGGCCTATCTGGCGCGCCTCACCGACCTCGGCTGCACCGCCGACGTCTGGGAGACGACGTACCTGCATCTGCTGCAGGGCGAGGACCCGGTCCTGGACTGGGTGAAGGGCACCGGACTGCGGCCGGTCCTCACCGAGTTGGGAGAGGAGGCGGAGGAGTTCCTCACCGCCTACCGGACGGCGTTGAGGGAGGCGTACCCGGCGACCGGGCACGGAACGGTGTTCCCGTTCCGCCGGATCTTCGCCGTCGCCACGAAGGAGGCCTGACCCGTGCTGACCGCCGTCGACCACGTCCAGCTGGCCGCCCCGCCCGGCTCGGAGGACCTGCTGCGGGCGTACTACGTCGACGTCCTCGGCATGACCGAGATCCCGAAGCCGCCGGTACTGGCGGCGCGCGGGGGCTGCTGGTTCCAGGCAGGGGCGGTGCAGCTGCACCTGGGGATCGAGAGCGACTTCCGGCCCGCGAGGAAGGCCCATCCTGGGCTTCGCGTCACCGGGATCACGGCGTATGCGGACCGGCTCGCGGCGCTCGGGGTGCCGGTGACCTGGGACGACAACCTGCCGGGACACCACCGCTTCTACTCGGAGGACCCGGTGGGGAACCGGCTGGAGTTCCTGGAGCCGGTGGCCACGGCCGCTTGAGGGCTTCCAGGGATTCCTGGCCTGTGTACCACGGCAGCGGCCGCAGTCGACAAAGGTCATCAGATCGGGTGATCGCGTCGGCCGCGCCTCAGCTCTTGCGATGACCTATCAGCCGCGGCTTCGGCTCGAGACCGTCCAGTCCGTGCCACGCCAGGTTCACCAGATGCGCCGCCACCTCGGCCTTCTTCGGGCGGCGCACGTCCAGCCACCACTGGCCGGTCAGCGCCACCATGCCGACCAGCGCCTGCGCGTAGAGAGGGGCCAGCTTGGGGTCGAAGCCGCGGCTCTTGAACTCGCGGCCCAGGATGTCCTCCACCTGCGTGGCGATGTCCGAGATGAGCGAGGCGAAGGTTCCCGTCGACTGCGGGATGGGGGAGTCACGGACCAGGATCCGGAAACCGTCCGTGTACTCCTCGATGTAGTCCAGGAGCGCGAAGGCCGCCTGTTCGCACAGCTCCCGGGGGTGCCCGGCGGTGAGCGAACCGGTCACCATGTCCAGCAGGCGCCGCATCTCGCGGTCCACCACCACCGCGTACAGCCCCTCCTTGCCACCGAAGTGCTCGTACACCACCGGCTTGGAGACCCCGGCCTTCGCCGCGATCTCCTCTACCGACGTGCCCTCGAACCCTTTGGCGGCGAACAGCGTACGACCGATCTCCAGCAGCTGCTGGCGGCGCTCCGCACCGGTCATCCGCGTACGACGGGTGCGCCGCGGCTTTTCGTTGCTGGGGGTGCTGGAGGAATCGGTCGCCACCCGTCAATCATGCCGCGTCAGCGGTGACCTTCCGGCGCCGGGAGCCGTCCCCGTCGGTGCTGCGGCGGGAATCGATACGCGAGCGTGATGGCCAGCGCACGTCGTACGCCCAGCCGAGCTGCTCGAACCAGCGGATGATCCGGGCCGAGGAGTCGAGCTGGCCGCGCTCCACCCCGTGCCGCGCCGACGTGGGGTCCGCGTGGTGCAGGTTGTGCCAGGACTCGCCGCAGGACAGGATCGCCAGCCACCACACGTTGCCGGAGCGGTCGCGCGACTTGAACGGGCGCTTGCCCACGGCGTGGCAGATCGAGTTGATCGACCAGGTCACGTGGTGCAGCAGCGCCACCCGGACGAGTGAGCCCCAGAAGAACGCCGTGAAGGCACCCCACCAGGACATCGTGACCAGCCCGCCGATCAGCGGCGGCAGCGCCAAGGACAGCCCGGTCCACAGCACGAACTGGCGGGAGACCGCCCGCAGCGCCGGGTCCTTGATCAGATCCGGTGCGTACTTCTCCTGCGACGTCTGCTCCTCGTCGAACAGCCAGCCGATGTGCGCCCACCACAGGCCCTTCATCAGAGCCGGAAGCGTCTCACCGTAACGCCACGGAGAGTGCGGGTCGCCCTCCGCGTCCGAGAACTGGTGGTGCTTGCGATGGTCGGCCACCCAGCGCACGAGGGGGCCCTCCACGGCCATCGAACCCGCGATCGCCAGCGCGATCTTCAAGGGTCGCTTCGCCTTGAAGGAACTGTGGGTGAAGTGGCGGTGGAAACCGATCGTGATGCCGTGGCAGCCCAGGTAGTAGAAGAAGACCAGCAGGGCCACGTCGAGCCAGCTCACGCCCCAGCCCCAGGCCAGCGGCACTGCCGCGACGAGCGCAAGGAACGGGACGATGATGAACAACAGCAGCGCGATCTGCTCGATCGAGCCCTTCTGCTCGCCGCCCAGGGTGCCGGAGGACACCGCAGTGTCGTCGTTCGCCTTCGGGGCGTCTTCCATCACATCGGAGCTTGCGGTCATGGGGCGTCCCCTGTGGGGTCGAGGGTTGAGGCAGGTGCCCGGATACGGTCCCAGGGTTCCCCCGCGATCCGGCGGGACACCCTACGGTTCCGTAACCTACGGCGTCGTAAGTATGGCAGTGCGTTGCCCGGCGGCAAGAGCCCATGAGCCTGCGCGTCCGTCCGGACACCTATCCTTGGAGACGGTCGGACAGCGCGGTCCGCTCTCTTTTCTTCCCGGATGCCCGGTCCGTATGCGGCACCCGCCGCGCGGCACTCGTCCGGGTCCCCTGCCAGACGACCCCACCCGTCGCCCACCACCGCCCTTCCAGGGAGTCGCTGACGCGACGCACCTCCTGATTACCGCAAGGAGCCGCACCTGTGAGCAGTGCCGACGACCAGACCACGACGACCAACAGTGAGCTGCGCGCCGATATCCGCCGACTGGGCGATCTGCTCGGCGAGACCCTCGTCCGACAGGAGGGCCCCGAGCTCCTGGAGCTGGTCGAGCGGGTCCGCCGGCTGACCCGAGAGGACGGGGAGGCAGCCGCGGAACTGCTGCGCGGCACCGAACTGGACACCGCCGCCAAGTTGGTGCGCGCCTTCTCCACCTACTTCCACCTGGCCAACGTCACCGAGCAGGTGCACCGCGGCCGCGAACTGCGCGCGCACCGCGCCGCCGAGGGCGGACTCCTCGCCCGTACGGCCGACCGCCTCAAGGACGCCGACCCGGACCACCTGCGCGAGAGCGTCACGAACCTCAACGTGCGCCCGGTGTTCACGGCGCACCCGACGGAGGCCGCGCGCCGCTCCGTCCTCAACAAGCTCCGGCGCATCGCCGCGCTCCTGGAGACCCCCGTCATCGAGGCCGACCGCCGCCGCCACGACACACGCCTGGCCGAGAACATCGACCTCGTCTGGCAGACCGACGAGCTGCGCGTGGTGCGCCCCGAACCCGCCGACGAGGCCCGCAACGCCATCTACTACCTCGACGAGCTGCACGCCGGCGCCGTCGGCGACGTCCTGGAGGACCTCAGCGCCGAACTGGAGCGCGTCGGCGTCAAGCTGCCCGACGAGACCCGCCCCCTCACCTTCGGCACCTGGATCGGCGGCGACCGCGACGGCAACCCCAACGTGACCCCCGAGGTCACCTGGGAGGTGCTGATCCTCCAGCACGAGCACGGCATCAACGACGCGCTGGAGATGATCGACGAACTGCGAGGCCTGCTGTCGCAGTCCATCCGCTACACAGGCGCCACCGAGGACCTGCTGGAGTCCCTGCGCGCCGACCTCGAGCTGCTGCCCGAGATCAGCCCCCGCTACAAGCGCCTCAACGCCGAGGAGCCCTACCGGCTCAAGGCCACCTGCATCCGCCAGAAGCTCGTCAACACCAAGCGGCGCCTGGCCAGGAGCACCCAGCACGAGCCGGGACGCGACTACCTCGGCACCGCCGAACTGCTGCACGACCTCAGAGTCATCCAGGCCTCGCTGCGCGCCCACCGCGGCAGCCTGTTCGCCGACGGCCGGCTCACCCGCACCATCCGCACCCTCGCCGCCTTCGGCCTCCAACTGGCCACCATGGACGTCCGTGAGCACGCCGACGCCCACCACCACGCCCTCGGTCAGCTCTTCGACCGGCTCGGCGAGGAGTCCTGGCGCTACGACGACATGCCGCGCGAGTACCGGCACAAGCTCCTCGCCAAGGAACTGCGCTCCCGCCGGCCGCTCGCCCCCATCCCCGCCCCGCTGGACACGGCCGGCACCAAGACGCTCGGCGTGTTCGAGACCGTCAAGCGGGCCCTGAAGGTCTTCGGACCCGAGGTCATCGAGTCCTACATCATCTCCATGTGCCAGGGCGCCGACGACGTGTTCGCCGCCGCCGTGCTCGCCCGCGAGGCCGGCCTGATCGACCTGCACGCCGGCTGGGCCAAGATCGGCATCGTCCCGCTGCTGGAGACGACGGACGAGCTGAAGGCCGCCGACACGATCCTCGAGGACATGCTCTCCGACCCCTCCTACCGGAGGCTCGTCGCCCTGCGCGGCGACGTGCAGGAGGTCATGCTCGGCTACAGCGACTCCTCCAAGTTCGGCGGCATCACCACCTCCCAGTGGGAGATCCACCGCGCCCAGCGCCGCCTGCGCGATGTCGCCCACCGCTACGGCGTACGGCTCAGGCTCTTCCACGGCCGCGGCGGCACCGTCGGCCGCGGCGGCGGCCCCACCCACGACGCGATCCTCGCGCAGCCCTGGGGCACCCTCGAAGGCGAGATCAAGGTCACCGAGCAGGGCGAGGTCATCTCCGACAAGTACCTGATCCCGTCCCTGGCCCGCGAGAACCTCGAACTGACCGTCGCCGCCACCCTGCAGGCTTCCGCCCTGCACACCGCGCCCCGCCAGTCCGTCGAGGCCCTCGCCCGCTGGGACGCGGCCATGGACGTCGTCTCCGACGCCGCCCACGCCGCCTACCGCAGGCTCGTCGAGGACCCCGACCTGCCCGCGTACTTCTTCGCCTCCACCCCCGTCGACCAGCTCGCCGACCTCCACCTCGGCTCCCGGCCCTCGCGGCGCCCGGACTCAGGTGCCGGACTTGACGGACTGCGTGCCATCCCCTGGGTCTTCGGATGGACCCAGTCCCGGCAGATCGTGCCCGGCTGGTTCGGCGTCGGCTCCGGCCTCAAGGCACTGCGCGAGGCCGGCCTGGACACCGTGCTCGAAGAGATGCACGAACAGTGGCACTTCTTCGGCAACTTCATCTCCAACGTCGAGATGACCCTCGCCAAGACCGACCTGCGGATCGCCCGCCACTACGTCGACACCCTCGTCCCCGACGAGCTCAAGCACGTGTTCACCACGATCGAGGCCGAACACGAGTTGACGGTCCGTGAGGTGCTGCGCATCACCGGGGAACAGGAACTGCTGGACTCCCAGCCGGTCCTGCGGCAGACGTTCGCCATCCGCGACGCCTACCTGGACCCGATCTCCTACCTCCAGGTCGCCCTGCTCAAGCGGCAGCGCGACGCGGCCGCCGCGGACACGGAACCCGACCCGCTGCTGTCCCGGGCGCTGCTGCTGACCGTGAACGGCGTCGCGGCCGGCCTGCGCAACACCGGCTGAGGACCCCGAGAACACGGCAGTGCCCCGGGACCCGCACGGACCCGGGGCACTGCCCTGTCGTACGCCGGCAGCAGCCGGCCCTCCTGTGGCGGCACACGGCGACGGGCCACCCGGAAGCGGGCGGCCCGAGCACCCTCACAGCACCAGGAAAGCAGCCGTCAGCAGAGCGGTCCCCGCACCCGCCAGCACCCACGCCGGCCGCGCCCGCCGCAGTCCGCCCGCCACCACCACCGAGGCCAGCAACAGCGCCCCGCCCAGCGGCACCCACGCGTAGAGAATCCCGGCCGGCCCCGAGCGCACGACATCGTCCGAATCCGGCTTCAAGACCACCGTGTACGTCGTCCCCCGCCGCACCGCGACCGTCTTCTGGAGCACCACGCTCCTGCGGGGCCTCGCCCCGGCCGACAACGGCGTGAACGGACCAGTGCACGTCTTCGCCCCGCACCGGGTCACCTCGATCGTGCCCTGCTCACGCCCCTTGGTCAGCATCACGTACTGCGCGGTTCCCCAGGAACCCCAGACGCCGGCGATCACGATCAGCACGGCGACCGTACCCATCGCCGCGAGCCGCCCGAACCGCAGCACCGCGACCGCACCCTGAGAGGACGAGACGGCAGAAGGCATGCCGGCGATCCTTGGCCATGGCTTGCCGCCCGGTCAACTCCAGCCGGGCCGCACAGGCGACAAGTCCCGAGTTGTACACACGTATCGACGCCCCCGGGACCCCGCCCACGCGCTCAGGAGTTGTACGTGCCTTGCGCCCGCTCCAGTCCCTCGATCACCAGACACTCCACCGCGTCCGCCGCACGGTCCACGAAGTAGTCCAGCTCCTTGCGCTCCGCCGACGAGAAGTCCTTCAGCACGAAGTCCGCCACCTGCATACGCCCCGGAGGACGCCCGATGCCGAACCGCACCCGGTGATAGTCCGCACCCATCGCCTTCGTGATCGACTTCAGCCCGTTGTGGCCGTTGTCGCCCCCGCCCAGCTTCAGCCGCAGAGTGCCGTAATCGATGTCCAGCTCGTCGTGCACGGCCACCACGTTCCCCACCGGCACCTTGTAGAAGTCCCGCAAGGCGTTCACCGGACCACCCGACAGGTTCATGAACGACATCGGCTTGGCGAGGATCACCCGACGGTTCGCCGGCCCCGGAGGACCGATCCGCCCCTCCACGACCTGCGCCTGCGCCTTGCCCGCACGCTTGAACTTCCCCCCGATCCGCCCGGCCAGCAGATCGGCCACCATGAAACCGACGTTGTGCCGGTTCATCGCGTACTCGGGTCCCGGATTGCCCAGGCCGACGATCAGCCAGGGAGCGCCTGCGGCGGTGGTCACGTCCATGTCTCCTTGATACGCGCCAGCCGCCGTCCCTCGCGGGAACAGCGGCTGACGAAACGACGACGGTGAGGATCAGGCCTCGGCGGGGGCCTCTTCGCCCTCGGCGGCCTCCTCGCCCTCCGGAGCCTCCTCCACCTGCGCGGCCAGGACCTGCAGAACCACAGCGTCCTCGTCGACCGCCAGGGTCACACCCGACGGCAGAACGATGTCCTTGGCGTGGACCGAGGCACCGGCCTCGAGACCCTCGACCGAGACCGTGACCGCCTCGGGGATGTGCGTGGCCTCGGCCTCGACCGGCAGCGCGGCCAGCACGTGCTCCAGCAGGTTGCCACCCGGGGCCAGCTCGCCCTCGGTCTGGACCGGGATCTCGACCGTGACCTTCTCGCCGCGCTTGACCAGCAGCAGGTCCACGTGCTCCAGGAAGCCCTTAAGCGGGTCACGCTGCACGGCCTTCGGAATCGCCAGCTCGCTCTTCTTGCCGTCGATGTTCAGCGAGATCAGGACGTTCGGCGTACGCAGCGCGAGCAGCAGCTCGTGACCCGGCAGGGTCAGGTGCAGCGGGTCAGAACCGTGCCCGTACAGGACACCCGGAACCTTGCTGTCACGACGGATACGACGCGCGGCACCCTTGCCGAACTCGGTGCGCGTCTCAGCGGCGATCTTCACCTCGGACATGATCACTCCTCGTAGAAACCAGAAACGGACGGGGTCACCCGGCCACGAACGGCCTGCTACGAAGAGCGCGTCGATTACGGACCGCCGTACCCATGAGTACGGCCTCCCTCGCCGAGCAACTGCGGCAGTCTACTCGGAGCGGGAGGCCGCACCCAAAACGATCTCTACCTCAGCAGCATCACTGCTCGTCGAACAGGCTCGTCACCGAACCGTCCTCGAACACCTCACGCACCGCACTCGCGATCGTCGGCGCGATCGACAGCACCGTGATCTTGTCCAACTGCAGCTCACCCGGCGTCGGCAGCGTGTTCGTCAGGACGAACTCACTCACCTTCGAATTCTTCAGCCGATCCGCCGCCGGACCCGACAGCACACCGTGCGTCGCCGTCACGATCACATCCTCCGCGCCGTGCGCGAACAGCGCGTCCGCGGCCGCACAGATCGTGCCGCCCGTGTCGATCATGTCATCGACCAGGACACAGATACGGCCCTTCACATCACCGACGACCTCGTGCACCGTCACCTGGTTCGCGACGTCCTTGTCACGCCGCTTGTGCACGATCGCCAGTGGCGCACCCAGACGGTCGCACCAGCGGTCCGCCACCCGCACCCGACCCGCGTCCGGAGACACGACCGTCAGCTTGTCCCGGTCCACCTTCTGACCCACGTAGTCCGCCAGCAGCGGCAGCGCGAACAGGTGGTCCACCGGACCGTCGAAGAAGCCCTGGATCTGATCCGTGTGCAGGTCGATCGTCAGAATGCGGTCCGCACCCGCCGTCTTCATCAGGTCGGCGATCAGACGCGCCGAAATCGGTTCACGCCCCCGGTGCTTCTTGTCCTGCCGCGCGTAACCGTAGAACGGCACAATCACCGTGATGGAACGCGCCGACGCACGCTTCAGCGCGTCGATCATGATCAACTGCTCCATGATCCACTTGTTGATCGGAGCCGTGTGGCTCTGGATCAGGAAGCAGTCGGCACCACGCGCCGACTCCTGGTAACGCACATAGATCTCACCGTTGGCGAAGTCGAAGGCCTTCGTCGGGACGACCCCGACACCCAGCTGGTGGGCGACCTCCTCGGCAAGCTCGGGGTGGGCGCGGCCGGAGAAGAACATCATTTTCTTCTGGCCGGTCGTCTTGATCCCGGTCACAGCACTGTCTCCTCAGAGGTGTTCTCAGCTCGGTACCAAGAGGCCGCCACAGCCCGTTGGGTCTCCCAAACGGACGGCCGTCTCGGCTGGTGGGGGTGCGGGTGTGCACTTATCACGGTACGCCGTGTCAGACGTACCTGTTTCCGGTCAGGCCTGACCCTCCGGCTCCCGGGACACCGCCTCGGCCGCCTTCGCAGCCGCGCTCCCCGGACGCTTACGAGCCACCCAACCCTCGATATTCCGCTGCTGACCACGGGCCACGGCCAGCGAACCGGGCGGCACATCCTTCGTGATCACAGAGCCAGCAGCCGTATAGGCACCGTCCCCGATCGTGACAGGCGCCACAAACATGTTGTCCGAACCAGTACGGCAATGAGAGCCCACCGTCGTGTGGTGCTTGTCCTTGCCGTCATAGTTCACGAACACGCTCGCCGCCCCGATGTTCGTGTACTCACCGATCGTCGCGTCCCCCACATACGACAGATGCGGCACCTTCGTACCCTCACCGATCGAGGCGTTCTTCGTCTCCACATACGTACCGACCTTCGACTTCAGGCCGAGCCGCGTCCCAGGACGCAGATAGGCGTACGGGCCCACAGACGCCTGCGGCCCCACGGACGCCCCGTTGGACACGGTGTTGTCCACCCGCGCCCCCGCACCCACCACGGTGTCCTTCAGCCGCGAATTGGGCCCCACCTCGGCCCCCTCACCGATGTGCGTCGAACCCAGCAGCTGCGTCCCCGGCTGCACCACCGCGTCCTGCTCGAACGTCACCGTCACATCGACCCAGGTCGTCGCCGGATCGACGATCGTCACACCCGCCAGCATCGCCTCGACGAGCAGCCGGTCGTTGAGCAGCCGACGCGCCTCCGCCAGCTGCACACGGTTGTTGATACCCGCGATCTCACGGTGATCGGCGGCCACACAGGCCCCCACCCGGTGCCCGGCCTCACGCAGGATCCCGAGGACGTCGGTCAGGTACTCCTCACCCTGACTGTTGTCCGTCCTGACCTTCCCGAGCGCCTCGGCGAGCAGCTGCCCGTCGAAGGCGAAGACCCCCGAGTTGATCTCCTTGATCGCCCGCACGGACTCGCTCGCGTCCTTGTGCTCCACGATCGCGGTGACGGCGCCGGTCCCGCCGTCGCGGACGATGCGGCCGTAACCGGTGGCGTCGGGCACCTCAGCGGTCAGCACGGTGACCGCGTTGCCGTCCCCCTCGTGCGTGCCGGCGAGCTGCTGGAGCGTTTCGCCGGTGAGCAGCGGCGTGTCGCCGCACACCACCACGACGGTCCCGTCGACGGACCCGCCCAGCTCCTCCAAGGCCATGCGGACGGCGTGCCCCGTCCCGTTCTGCTCGGCCTGGACCGCGGTCCTCACATCCGGATCGATTCCCGTGACATGTGCGGAGACCTGTTCACGGGCGTGGCCCACGACGACGACGAGGTGCTCGGGCTTCAGCTCGCGCGCGGCGGCGAGCACATGCCCGACAAGGGAGCGGCCGCAGATGTCGTGCAGAACCTTGGGTGTGGCCGACTTCATACGGGTGCCCTCACCCGCTGCGAGAACAACGACGGCGGCCGGGCGGTTGGCGCTCACGGGGATGCCCTTCGGCTTCAGGGGGCTGGGGTGGACATCCGCAGGATACCGGGGTGTTCATGGGGGGACATGAGAGCGGGCCCTGACGGTGCTGTCAGGGCCCGAACCTGGGTCTTGTGCGCTGTGGCTCCCCTGCCAGGACTCGAACCTGGAACAAATCATCCAAAGTGACCCGTGTTGCCGATTACACCACAGGGGATGGCGTAGCGACCTAAAACAGACATTTTGTTAGTCCGCTGACGTCGCGGCACCTACTATGCCGCACCACCAGCCCTCGATGCGACGGTACAACTCGGCTGCTTGGAGAACTCGAATGACAAGACAGCCGTGATAGCCGTCTCCTGTGTTCTCGCGGACGGTCTTCGGGTTGTGCTTCTTGAGGGTCGTCCTCTGGAGGTCGGACACGTCGATGCCGACGAGGTCGGCCCAGTGAGCCTTTCCCGGTAACCGGTCGTCGCTCGCTGTGATCGCTGGGCTGTGCTGTGCCGCTGCCGTCGCCAAGTCCGCGCAGCCGTAAGGCCCCTGGTAGGAACGATCTTGCGACAGAAAGATCCGACCGAGGGGCCTCACGTGCCGACC
>NZ_JBSFJX010000035.1:0-68373 GCF_053598275.1 Streptomyces sp. NPDC001156
ACGACATTGGCGGCGACGGCGTCGTGGCCCTCGCGGAAGACCGTCGCGGAGATCTCGAACTCCTCGCCCACCACCGCCTTCGCCGGACGGCGGCCCTGGAGGACGAGGGGGCGTACGTCCAGTACGGGGATCCGTCCCACAACGGGACCGGCTTGCGGGTTGAGGGTGGGACCCGGGCCCGCGGCGGGTGTCCGCGGAGCGGGGGGCACGGTGTCGGTCTGCTGTGTCGAGGATGAGCCGGTTGCCGGGGCTGCCGGCGAGTGGTGCGTCGGGGGCATGACCGCTCCTGTCCGCGTCAACGTCGGTGGCGGATGAGGGTGTCGGAAGGCGAGGTACCGGAGGAGCCTTCCACCCTGCGGGGGTGGGCATTCCGGCACTTTCTTAACTACTCACGCGTATGTCTACCTTCAAGACCGGCCGCATCCGTAACAGCGAGAAAATGTCCGGTCCCGCCTGCTGGAGGGGCGAGGCCTGCAACGTTACGCGTGTCCGGTTAATTCTTGTTTACGCGTGCCCGGTCGGCCGCAGTCAAGGATTGTCCACTTGCGTCGGCCTGTTCGGTGATCCGGCGCCGGTGCCCTTGACCGTGCCGGAGACCGCACGCTCACGAGCGCCCGGCTCACCAGCGCCGGGGAAACCCGGTGCCGGCCGGCGGGACGGAGCGCGAAGGCGTCCGCGACGTGCGCAGTCGTCATCGACGACTCGGCACCGTCGGGCCGAAGTTCACCTGGATCGGGGCTTCCCGGCGCGGCCGGTACGCCCGTGGGAGGGCTTTCGTCCGGCGCGAGGCCACCCGTCGACCGGGAGGGCGGAACCGGTCATATCAGCCCTCCTCGGCATGTAAAGGTTGCGTTGTTTTTTTGGACTGCTCGCGCAGGAGCGGGCGAGGGGGAGCGGCCGGGCGATCGCGACCCGTCCGGCGCGCGAGGACCGGGCCGTTCGGGCCCGATCGGGGTTCCGGAGCGCCGCTGCCGGGGTCCGTTCACCGCGACCGCGGCTGCCTGCGAACCCCTCGGGAAGCGAAACGCGCCCTTGCCGCGCGGCGTACCGTCGGGGGTGACACTCCGCGTACGTCCCCCGTGAAGGTGGAACTCGTGAAGGCCATCCGCAGGTTCACCGTACGTCCCGTCCTCCCCGAAGCCCTTCACCCGCTGAGCGATCTGGCGCGCAATCTGCGCTGGTCGTGGCATGCGGAGACCCGTGACCTCTTCCAGTCCGTCGACCCCGAGCGATGGGCGTCCTCCGGCGGCGACCCGGTGCGGCTGCTGGGGAGCGTGCCTCCCGCCCGGCTCGCGGAGCTCGCCGAGGACCGTCGCTTCCTGCGGCGTCTCGCCGCGGCCACCGACGATCTGGCCGACTATGTGACCGGCGACCGCTGGTACCAGTCCCGTGCGTCCGACTCCGACCTCCCCGCCGCCGTCGCCTACTTCTCGCCCGAGTTCGGCATCACGGCGGCGCTGCCCCAGTACTCCGGCGGCCTCGGCATCCTCGCCGGCGACCATCTGAAGGCGGCCAGCGACCTCGGCGTGCCGCTGATCGGCGTCGGACTGCTCTACCGGCACGGCTACTTCCGGCAGACCCTCTCGCGGGACGGCTGGCAGCAGGAGCACTATCCGGTGCTCGACCCGAACGAACTGCCCGTCGTGCCCCTGCGCGAGCTCGACGGCACCCCTGCCCAGGTCTCCCTCGGCCTGCCCGGCGGCCGACGGCTGCAGGCCCGTATCTGGCTCGCACAGGTGGGCCGGGTACCGCTGCTGATGCTCGACTCGGATGTGGAGGAGAACGCCCTCGGCGAGCGGGGCGTCACCGACCGGCTGTACGGCGGCGGCAGCGAGCACCGGCTGCTCCAGGAGATGCTGCTGGGCATCGGCGGGGTACGCGCGGTGCGCACGTACTGCCGGCTGACCGGGCACCCCGAGCCCGAGGTCTTCCACACCAACGAGGGCCACGCCGGCTTCCTCGGCCTGGAGCGGATCGCCGAGCTGTCCGACGCCGGCCTCGACTTCGACTCGGCCCTGGAGGCGGTGCGGGCAGGGACGGTCTTCACCACCCACACACCCGTCCCGGCCGGCATTGACCGCTTCGACCGGGAACTGGTGGCCCGGCACTTCGGACCCGGCGCGGAGCTCGAGCGGATCGAGGTGGGGCGGATCCTGCGGCTCGGGATGGAGACGTACCCGGGCGGCGAGCCGAACCTGTTCAACATGGCCGTGATGGGCCTGAGGCTGGGCCAGCGCGCCAACGGCGTCTCCCTGCTGCACGGCAATGTCAGCCGCCAGATGTTCTCGGGCCTCTGGCCGGGATTCGACGCGGACGAGGTGCCGATCACGTCCGTGACCAACGGGGTGCACGCGCCGACCTGGGTGGCGCCGGAGGTGTTCCGGCTCGGGGCGCGGCAGATCGGCGCCGAACGCACCGAGGACGCCATGACGGTGGGCGGTTCCGAACGCTGGGACGCGATCGCGGAGATCGCCGGCCAGGAGATCTGGGACCTGCGCCGGGTGCTGCGCGAGCAACTGGTGCTGGAAGTGCGGGAGCGGCTGTACGCCTCCTGGCGGCAGCGCGGCGCCGGGACGGCCGAACTCGGCTGGATCGACGGAGTCCTGGACCCCGACGTGCTGACGATCGGCTTCGCCCGCCGGGTGCCGTCGTACAAGCGCCTGACGCTGATGCTGCGCGACCGGGACCGGCTGATGGAGCTGCTGCTGCATCCGGAGCGCCCTGTCCAGATCGTGGTGGCCGGCAAGGCGCATCCGGCGGACGACGGCGGAAAGCGGCTGATCCAGGAGCTGGTCCGGTTCGCGGACGACCCCCGCGTGCGTCACCGCATCGTCTTCCTGCCCGACTACGGCATGGCGATGGCGCAGAAGCTCTACCCCGGCTGTGACGTGTGGCTGAACAACCCCCTGCGCCCGCTGGAGGCCTGCGGGACGAGCGGTATGAAGGCGGCGCTCAACGGCTGCCTCAACCTCTCCGTCCTGGACGGCTGGTGGGACGAGTGGTACCAGCCGGACTTCGGCTGGGCGATCCCCACCGCCGACGGCGTGGGAACGGACGAGGACCGGCGCGACGACCTGGAGGCGGCGGCGCTGTACGACCTGCTGGAGCAGCGGGTGGCGCCGCGCTTCTACGAGCGGGGCCGGGGCGGGCTGCCGGACCGCTGGATCGAGATGGTCCGCCAGACCCTCATGAACCTGGGGCCGAAGGTGCTCGCCGGGCGGATGGTGCGCGAGTACGTGGAGCGCCTGTACACCCCGGCGGCCCATGCGCACCGGGCGATGACGGCGGACGCGGCCCGGGAGCTGGCGGGCTGGAAGGCGCGGGTCCGGGCGGCCTGGCCGGGTGTGACGGTCGGCCATGTGGAGACCTCGGCCGCGACGGCGACGGCGGAACTGGGCACGACGCTCTCGCTGCGGGTCCGGGTCGGTCTCGGCGACCTGGGGCCCGACGACGTGGAGGTCCAGGCGGTCTCGGGGCGCGTCGACACGGACGACCGCCTCGAGGACGCGACGGCGACGGCCCTGAAACCGGCGGACGCCCCGGACACGGACGGCCGCTGGGTGTACGAGGGTCCGCTGTCACTGGATCGGACGGGTCCATTCGGCTGTACGGTCCGGATCCTTCCGGCCCACCGGTTGCTCGCGTCGGGCGCGGAGCTGGGCCTGGTGGCGGTACCGGCGGAGGAGCTGGCCGAGGCCGCAGGGGTGCTGATGCGGTGAGGACGCGTGCCGGCCGCCGCCTGTAAATGGCGTGGACAAGCCCCCCAACTCCTCATACGGAACAGATAAGTTGTGTCCAAAATCCACAGTGGACAACTGGGGGGCGTGGACATGAGCACGGCAGTGGCCGGCAGCACCGAGATCGTGCGGGCGCGGGAGGAGCATCTCGAGGAGATCCTCGCGTTGGCCGAGTCCTGGCGCCTGGACACTACCGACCCCGGACGCGCAGGACGCGACGGATTCCTGGTGTCCCGCTACACCATCGACGACTATCGGAACCGGCTCACCACGGCCGAGCACTTCTGGGTGGCCGTGAAGGGCGGCCAAGTGCTCGGTTTCGTGCTGGCCTACAGCGACGAGCGCATCGAGCCCGACGAATGGCTCAACCACCGGATCAAATGCACGCTCGGTGCGTTCCTCGTCATCAAACAGGTGTGCGTCGCCCGCTCCGTGGCCCGCTCTGGCATCGCCTCCGGGCTCTACCACCATGTGCTGGAGCAGTGGACGACGAGCCCGGTGATCGCGGCGGTCGTCTGTGTGCCCTACAACGAGGCGTCCGTCGGATTCCACCGCAAACTCGGTTTCGACGAGCTGACCCGGCTCACCCCGCCCGACGGCATTCAGCGGATGGTCTGGGTGGCGCGCAAGCCGAAGGAGGCACTGCTGCAGGCCCAGTACGCGGTCGCCGTCGACTTGTACAAACACGAGGACAACACCAACTGGCAGAAGCTGAACAACTTCTTCTACATCACCGCCGGTCTCGCCGCGGCGCTCGGGTTCACGTTCGGCGCCGACAAGGACTCCGGCTTGGCGCAGGACGTACGGAGCCTCGCGGTGGTCATCTGCGTCATCGGCCTCGGTTCCGCAATCGCCTTCGCGCAGATGCTGCGATTCGGCCGACGCTACCTCAGCGCCCGCAAGCACTCCGCGATGGAGCTGGAGGAGGTGCTGGCCTGGCACGGGGGGCAGCGGATCGTAGGAAGGGAAGCCGAGGCCGCGGGCAACGAGTGGCTCAAACAGTCGCCGACCGGGTTGGTGATGGTTCTGCTGCCGGCTCTGGTCGCGGCGTCCTGGACGGCGATGCTCATCGTGACGCTCCTGCACTGAGCGCTTCGGTGAAACGGGCGGTGCAGGATGCCTCAGACGGGGGAGTGCGGCTCGCACAGCCGGCGCATTGCCGCTCCGCAGCGTCGCGCGTATGCCTGCTGGAATCCTCGGGCCGCCGGGCCGCCTGCCTTCGCGTACCACTTGGCCGGGCGGCTGAAGCCCATGACCGTCAGCCAGACCGTGCCGTCTCCGGTGCGGTCCACGACGAACGCCTCCTCGCCACACTCGGGGTGGCCCGGCAGCGTGCCGTAGGCCCAGCCCGTGCGGCGGTGTTCCTCCACCGTCCAGACCACCCGGCACGGGGCCTTGATCACGCCGGCCAGGGTGACGGTGACGTCCACGCCCGGTGCCGCCCGCTCCGCGTCGACCTGGACGCCGACGCCCAGCGACCGGTGCATCTCCCAGCCGAGGAGGGCCTCGGACGCCCGGTCGAAGACCTCCTGGCCCTCGCCGATCCGCGTGCGGACGTGCAAGGCGCGGAAGCCGTCGGGGCAGTGACCGGGCTCGCGGGTCGCGCCGACATCCTCATAGGTGAAGTCCGCCAGTGACATGAGACCCCAGCGTAGGGCGGCCCCCTGCGCTGCCTTCGCGCCGGGGGCCGCTGTGTCGCTCTGTGCGTACTAGCTCACGTTGACTGCGGACCAGGCCGCCGCCACCGCGTTGTACTCCGCGCTGCCGGAGCCGTAGAGGGCGGCCGCCGCGGAGAGGGTGCCTGTGCGGGCGGACTTGTAGTTGGTCGTCGACGTGAAGTACGTCGTCAGCGCCTTGTACCAGATCTGCAGCGCCTTGGCGCGGCCGATGCCGGTGACGGTGGAGCCGTTGGACGTCGGGGAGTTGTAGCTGACCCCGTTGATGGTCTTGGCGCCGCTGCCCTCCGAGAGGAGGTAGAAGAAGTGGTTGGCGACACCGGACGAGTAGTGCACGTCGAGGTTGCCGACGGACGAGGACCAGGAGTCGGCGGAGCCGCCGTCCTTGCTGGGCTTGTCCATGTAGCGCAGCGGGGTGCCGTCGCCGTTGATGTCGATCTTCTCGCCGATGAGGTAGTCACCGGGGTCGGAGGCGTTGTTGGCGTAGAACTCCACGCCGGTGCCGAAGATGTCCGAGGTGGCCTCGTTCAGGCCGCCGGACTCGCCGGAGTAGTTCAGGCCCGCGGTGTTGGAGGTGACGCCGTGGCTCATCTCGTGGCCGGCCACGTCCAATGAGGTCAGCGGGTGCGTGTTCCCGGACCCGTCACCGTAGGTCATGCAGAAGCAGCTGTCGTCCCAGAACGCGTTCACGTACTGGTTGCCGTAGTGCACCCGGGAGTAGGCGGCCTTGCCGTCGTTCTTGATGCCGCTGCGGCCGAAGGTGTTCTTGTAGAAGTCCCAGGTCACCTGAGCGCCGTAGGCGGCGTCGACGGCCGCGGTCTGGTCGGTGGTGGAGCTGGAGGCCGAACCGGTGCCCCAGGTGTCGTCGGCGTCCGTGAACAGGGTGCCCGCGGAGGAGCTGGTGCCGTGCGCCTTGTTGTACGTCTTGTGGCCGCCGCGCGTGGTGTCGTTCAGCTGGTAGGACGAGCCCGACAGGGTGGTGTTCAGGCTGACTGTGCCCGAGTACAGGCTCTTGCCGGTGCCGGTCTCGATGCCCTGGTACTCGAACAGCTTCTTGCCGGTGGCGGCGTCCGTGATGACGTGCAGCTGGTTCGGGGTGCCGTCGTCCTGGAGTCCGCCGACGACCGTCTCGTACGCGAGGACCGGAGTGCCCGAGCCGGCCCAGACGACCTTGCGCGGCGCGGCGTCGGCGGCCGTCCTCGCCGAGCCCACCGACCGCGCGGCCGTCACGGCCTGCTTCTCGGCCTTGGCCGCGGTGATCTGCGGCTTGAGCGAGGCCACCTTGATGGCCGCCTTGTTCGCCCGGGTCACGCCCTCGGTCCTGCCGGACCCGGACTCATGGACGACGAGGTCGCCGCCGAGGACCGGCAGACCCGCGTAGGTGCGCTCGTAGCGGGTGTGGACGGTTCCGTCGGCGTCCTTCACGACGTCCTTGACGACCAGCTGCTCCTTGACGCCCAGGCCTATCTTCCGGGCCGTCTCGGACGCGCCGGCCTGGGCCTCCTTGATGAGGGAGGTACGCGCGGCCGCGGACAGCGCGAGCGGGGCGGCGGCGAGCGGCTTGGCGCTTGTGCCGGCCGGGGAGGCGGGGACCTGGGCGGAGGCGGCACCCGTGCTCAGGCCCGTGGTGAGCAGGGCCCCGGCGGCGACGGCGGTGGCGACGGCGAGAGTGGTGCGCTTGTGACGCGCGTAGAGGGGAGTCACGCAAGCTCCTTCTGTGGGGGCGCTCATGCGGCGTGGGGTGGCCGCACGGACGGAATGAAGTTGCGGTGCGGGTGAGCCGTGCGGTGGAAGAGTGACACTCAAGTCGCGTACATGTCAGGACCCCGACATGATGTTGGCTGAAAAAACACAGCCGAGTGAACGTTGCGGGAACGTGAACGGGCGCCGCCCCGGGGTGTCGTGACCCCGGGACGGCGCCCTGTCCATGCCACTTCCCCGTGAGGTCTACGGGAAGGTGAGCTTCCAGCTGTTCAGCTTGCCGGTGTCCAGCCTCGCCTGGTCCTGGACCTTCAACTTCCAGGTTCCGTTGGCCGTTTCGGACGAGGCGTTGACGGTGTAGGTGGCGTTCACGTTGTCCGCCGAGTCGGAGGAGCTGAAGTTCTTCAGGCGGTACGAGGCGCCCGAGGGACCCACCAGATCGATCACCAGGTCACCCCGCCAGGTGTGGGTGATGTCCACGGTCACCTGGAGGTTGCTCGGCGCGTTTCCGGTCCTGCCGGACACGTCGATCGACGAGGTGACCGCGGGCCCGTTGTCCGGAATGGACAGCGGGGTCGTGTTCTCGTACGAGGTCCCGCCACCGCCGCCCCCGCCGGAGCGGGATCCGACCGCGACGGCCGCCCACGCGTCCTGCACCGCCTTGTACTCGGCGCTGGTGGTGCCGTACAGCTCGCCCGCCGCTGCGAGCGTCCCGGTGCGCGCCGCCGCGTAGTTGGTGGTCGAGGTGAACTTGGTGGTGAGTGCCCGGTACCAGATCTGCAGCGCCTTGTCGCGGCCGATACCGGTGACCGGGAGGCCGTCCGCCGTCGGCGAGTTGTAGCTGACGCCGTTGATGACCTTGGCTCCGCTGCCCTCGCTGAGCAGGTAGAAGAAGTGGTTCGCGGGGCCCGACGAGTAGTGGACGTCGATCGACCCGATCCCCGAGTACCAGCTGTCCTTGGACGCGCCGTCCTTGCTGGGCTTGTCCATGTAGCGCAGCGGGGTGCCGTCGCCGTTGATGTCGATCTTCTCGCCGATGAGGTAGTCACCGGGGTCGGAGGCGTTGTTGGCGTAGAACTCCACGCCGGTGCCGAAGATGTCCGAGGTGGCCTCGTTCAGGCCGCCGGACTCACCCGAGTAGTTCAGGCCCGCGGTGTTGGAGGTGACACCGTGGCTCATCTCGTGGCCCGCCACATCCAGAGCCGTCAGCGGGTCCGCGTTGGCCGAGCCGTCGCCGTAGGTCATGCAGAAGCAGCTGTCGTCCCAGAACGCGTTCACGTACGAGTTGCCGTAGTGCACCCGGGAGTAGGCGGCCTTGCCGTCGTTCCTGATGCCGCTGCGACCGAAGGTGCTCTTGTAGAAGTCCCAGGTGGTCGCGGCGCCGTAGTGCGCGTCTGCGCCTGCGGTCGCGGCGTTCGACGTGGTGCCGTTGCCCCAGGTGTCGTTCGACTGCGAGAACAGCGTGCCGGTGCCGGACGTGCCGCGGTTGAGGTTGTACGTCTTGTGGCCGCCGCGCGAGCCGTCGTTCAGCGTGTACGTCGAACCCGACTGCGTGGTGGTCAGGGTGACCTGGCCGCTGTACTGGGTGTTGCCGATGCCGTTCTTGATGCCCTGGTACCGGAAGAGCTCCTTGCCGGTGGCCGCGTCGCTGATGACGTGCAGTTCGTTCGGGCTCCCGTCGTCCTGGAACCCGCCGATCACCGTCTCGTACGCCAGGACCGGCTTGCCGCTCGCCGCCCAGATCACCTTGCGGGGCGCGTGGTCGGCATCCGTCCTCGCCGAGCCCGCCGCCCGTGCGGCGGACAGCGCCTGCTTCTCGGCCTTGGCGGCGCTGACGGCCGGCGTGAGCGAGGCGACCTTGATGGTGGCCGTCGTGGCCTTGACGACCCGCTCGGTCGCGCCGGACGTGGCCGTGTCCACGACCAGATCGCCGCCGAGGACCGGAAGGCCCGCGTAGGTGCGCTCGTAGCGCGTGTGCAGGGTGCCGTCGCCGTCCTTGACCACGTCACGGACGGTCAGCTTCTCCTGCGCCCCGAGGCCTATCGCCCGGGCGGTGTCCGCCTTCGCCGCGTCGGCGTCGCGGATCAGCTCGGCGCGCTGCGAGGGGGAGAGCTTCAGGGCCATGTGCGCGGGGTCGGCCTTGCCGGCGGCGGGGCCGGTCGGGGCGGCGTTCGCGGCGCCCGACTGGACGGCGGCGGCCAGCAGGGCGGACACGCCGACGAGGGCGACGGCTGCGGCGCGCCGCGCGGGGGTGTGGGAGGTGCGTCTGCGAGAGGGACTGCTGCTCACACTGACTCCTTCTGCATGGCCGCGGATCGCGCGGCCAGGAGAGACCGGACGGAAGTCAGCCGTCCGGGCAGAACAGGCGGAACGCGGAACCAGGTGCATGAAGGTGACGGGCCACCGCACAGCGGGAAAACTGTGGGGTTGCTGTGAAGCGGCCGTGGGAAGCGTGCCAGAGGACGCCGCTTCCTGTCAGGAGCGCGTCAAGAACTTGTCCGGAATCGTTCGTTGGCCGGGAGGTCGTGTTCGGTATACGAACTGTTCGTGTTGCGGGGCCGGTTCAGGCGGAGGCCAGGTGGGTCTTCAGGGCCAGATGCACGTGCAGCGCCCGGTCGCCGTGGCGCCATTGCGGGCCGAGCAGTGCCGAGATCCCGTCGATGCGCTGATAGAGGGTGTTGACGTGGATGTAGAGCCCCGTGGCGGTACGGGTGAGGCTGCCGTCGCGGGCGAAGTATGTGAGCCCGGTGCGCACCAGGGCGCTGCCGCGGGTCTCGTGGTGGTCGAGCAGCGGGCCGATGGTGCGGCGGACGAAACGGGCGAGTTCCTCACGCCCCGCCTGACCGAGCAGGATGCCGAGGTCGTCGCGGGACGCTCCCTCGCCGGCCCGGTCGAGGGCGAGCAGGACGTCGACGCAGCCGGACCGCGTCGCGGTGCGCCTCGACGATCGCCGCCGCCCCGGGCGTCGCGGACTCCCCGCCCACGGTGACCGGACGCCCGGACCCGGCGGCCAGAGCCCCCGCCAGGGCGCGGGCGGCGCCGCCCGGCTCCCCGGCGCCGGGCAGGACGACGACGGTGCTGCCGCCGTACTCGCCCGCGACGCCCCGAGCCGGGTGGCGTAGGCACCGGCCGCGTCCGTGACCCGGCGCCGCCCGCCGCGGTCCTCGCCGCGGGACACCAGGACCACGTGCTCGCGCTCCAGATCCAGTCCCAACAGCAAGGACCGGCGGCGCAATCCCTCCCGTGCGGTGGACCTTCTACCCGTTCCTCATCAACTGCGGGGACGACCCGCAGGGCGAGATACTCCGGCACTGGCTCGGCGACCGCAACGTCAACCCGGCCGCCGCCACCCAGACCGGCACGTTCAGCGAGTACGACCAGGACCGCTACACCCCCGGCGGCTGGACCCAGTGGTACACCCTGGCGAGCTCGGGCTACCTCTACACGCCCGCCTCCTGCGCGGCGGGCGAGGCGTGCAAGCTGGTCGTCGCCCTGCACGGCTGCCTCAGCGACAACACGTTCGTCGGCGACCGCTTCGCCCGTGAGTCCCACCTCAACGAGTACGCGGACACCAACCACCTGGTGATCCTGTACCCGCAGACCGACATCAGCCTGCTGCGCCTCAACCCCCAGGGCTGCTGGGACTGGTGGGGATACACCGGCGGTGACTACGCCCAGAAGTCGGCACCGCAGATGCGCACGATCATGAACGAGGTCCACGCCCTCGGTGGCTGACCGGGCCCGCGGTGAGCGAAGCGAAGACCGAGGACCCGCCCGTGCTCCGTGCCGCCCCATGCCGGACGGTACGGAGCACGTCTGCACGACTCTGTCCGCAAGACCGCACCACGTCCGCTCAGGCCAGACTGTCCCGCCACGCCCGGTGCAGATCCGCGAACCGGCCGGTGCCCGCGATCAGTTCGGCCGGGCTGTCGTCCTCGACGATGCGGCCGTCCTCCATGACCAGGACGCGGTCCGCGATCTCCACCGTCGACAGCCGGTGGGCGATCACGACGGCCGTGCGGCCGCGCAGCACCGTCTCCATCGCCCGCTGCACGGCCCGTTCCCCGGGGATGTCCAGGGAGCTGGTCGCCTCGTCGAGGATCAGGACGGCCGGGTCCGCGAGCAACGCCCGGGCGAACGCGACGAGTTGCCGCTGCCCCGCCGAGATCCGGCCGCCGCGCTTGCGCACGTCGGTGTCGTAGCCCTCGGGCAGCGCGCTGATGAAATCGTGCGCGCCGATCGCCTTCGCCGCCTGCTCGATCTCCTCGCGGCTCGCGTCTGGACGGCCGATCGCGATGTTGTCGGCGACCGTGCCGGAGAACAGGAACGCCTCCTGGGTCACCATCACGACACCGCGCCGCAGCTCGGACAGGGCGAGGTCGCGCAGGTCCACTCCGTCCAGCAGGACCCGGCCGTCGGTGGGGTCGTAGAAGCGGGCGAGCAGTTTGGCGAGCGTCGACTTGCCGGCGCCCGTCGCGCCGACCACCGCGACCGTCTGCCCGGCGGGCAGGGTCAGCGAGAACCGCGGCAGCACCTCGCCGCCCGTGCGGTACGCGAACCGGACGTCCTCGAAGACGACCGTGCGGCCCGGGTGCTCGCCCTCCCGTGCGGGCAGCCGCACCGGGGTGGACGGCTCGGGGACCGAAGGGGTCTGCGCCAGCAGCCCCGCGATCTTCTCCAGTGAGGCCGCCGCCGACTGATAGGCGTTGAGGAACATCCCGAGCCGGTCGATCGGGTCGTACAGGCGCCGCAGGTAGAGCACCGCGGCCGCCAGCACGCCCAGCGCCAGCGAGCCCTCCGCCACCCGGTACGCGCCCCACAGCACGATCCCGGCCACCGCGGTGTTGGCCACCAGCCGGGAACCGACGACATACCGGGCCATCTCCAGGAGCGCGTCGCCGTTGGTCCGCGCGTGCCGCTCGTTGAGGACGGCGAAGTCGGCGTCGTTGGCCGCCTCGCGGCGGAACGCGCGCACCGGCCGGATGCCGTTCATCGTCTCCGCGAACTTCACGATGACCGCGGCGATCGCGGTGGACCGGCGGCGGAAGATGCGGCCCGACCGGCGCTGGTAGATCCGCACCAGCCCGTACAGCGGCACGAAGGACGCCACCGCGACCGCTCCGAGGCCGAGGTCCAGCCACAGCAGCATCGCCGAGATGTAGACGAACGACAGGATCACCGTGACGAGTTCCTGAAGGCCCTCGGCGAGCAGTTCGCGCAGCGACTCGACGTCCGTCGTGGAGCGGGAGATCAGCCGGCCCGAGGTGTAGCGCTCGTGGAAGTCGACGCTCAGTGCCTGGGCGTGCTTGAAGATCCGGCCGCGCAGCTCGAGCAGCACATCCTGGTTGACGCGGGCCGAGGCGCGAATGAACACGTACTGGAGCCCGCCGCCGGCCAGGGCGGACAGCAGATAGGCCACGGCCACCGCGATGAGCGGGCCGCGATCGTGGTGCCGGAAGGCCGGGACGGCGCGGTCGATGGCGTACGCCACCAGCAGCGGGCCCACCTGCACCGCGGCCTGCTGTAGCAGGAGCAGCAGGCAGGTCACCACGACCCGGGCCCTCAGCGGGGCGAGCAGCGAGCGCAGCAGCGCGGCCGTGGCGCCGGGGAGCGTGGGCAGGGCGTCCCGGTCGAAGGGGTCGTCGGAGGCCGCGGGCGGCGGGTCGGGCCGTTTGCCGGTCGCGTCCTCGCTGTCCCCGTTCTCCTCGCCGTTCGGCGCGGTCGACCGGGGTCTCCGCTGCTCGGACGAAGGTGAGAGCTTGGGGAAGGGCGCCGTCATCTGGCCTCCTCGCTGTTCCCGGAGTCTCCGGACATCAGATGGGCGTACTCGGCGTTCGTGCGCAGCAGTTCCTGGTGGGTTCCGACGGCGGCGATGCGGCCGCCGGAGAGGAGGGCGACGCGGTCGGCGAGCAGGACCGTGGACGGGCGGTGCGCCACCACCAGGGCGGTCGTCCCGCTCAGCACCTGGCGCAGAGCCGCCTCCACCGCGGCCTCCGTGTGCACGTCCAGGGCGGACAGGGGGTCGTCGAGGACCAGGAAGCGGGGGCTGCCGACGACCGCGCGGGCGAGCGCGAGACGCTGCCGCTGGCCGCCGGAGAGGCTGAGGCCCTGCTCGCCGACCTGGGTGCGGGCGCCCTGCGGAAGGGCGTACGCGAAGTCGGCCTGGGCGATGCCGAGGGCACGCTCGAGCTCCTGCTCGCCGGCCGTGCCCGGGGCGCCCATGAGAACGTTGTCGCCGACGGTGGCGGAGAAGAGCGTGGGCTCCTCGAAGGCGACGGCCACTCTCGTCCGCAGGTCGTCGCGGGACATGGCCGTGATGTCCTCGCCGTCCAGCGTGATACGGCCTGAGGTCAGCTCGTGCAGCCGGGGAATGAGCGCGGTGAGCGTGGTCTTCCCGCTGCCGGTGGCACCGACGAGTGCCATGGTCTCGCCGGGGCGGATGTGGAGGTCGATGCGGTCGAGAACGGGGAGCGAGTCGGCGGCGGCGTCGGGGTACCGGAACCGGACGCCGTGGAACCGGAGCCCGCTGTCCCCGGATTCCGGCGGCAGGCTGTCCTGGGCCGCGGGCCGTGCAGACTCGGGCGTCTCGTCTATGACTTCGAAGAACCGTTCCGTCGCCGTCGCCGCCTCCTGGCTCATCGCCAGCAGGAACCCGATCGAGTCGACGGGCCAGCGCAGCGCGAGCGCCGTGGACAGGAACGCCACCAAGGTCCCCGCGGAGAGCGCGTCGTTGGCCACCTGGATGATGCCCAGCACCAGCGCGGCCCCGATCGCCACCTCCGGCAGGGTGACGATGACCGCCCAGATCGACGCGAGCAGCCGCGCCTTCTCCAGCTCCGTACCGCGCAGGGTCCGCGACAGTTCGCCGAACGCCCGCGCCTGGCTGCGGTGGCGGCCGAACCCCTTGACGATCCGGATGCCGAGCACGCTCTCCTCGACCACCGTCGTCAGATCGCCCACCTGGTCCTGCGCCCGCCGCGCCACCAGCGCGTACCGCCGCTCGAAGATCGCGCACATGACCACGACCGGGATGCCCGGTCCCAGGATGACCAGTCCGAGCGTCCAGTCCTGGACCAGCATGATGATCACGCCGATCAGGATCGTCACCCCGTTGACCAGCAAGAAGGTCAGCGGGAAGGCAAGGAACATACGCACCAGCATCAGATCCGTCGTGCCCCGCGACAGCAGCTGGCCCGAGGCCCAGCGATCGTGGAAGGCGACCGGGAGCCGCTGCAGATGCCGGTACAGATCCGCCCGCATGTCCGCCTCGACCCAGGACAGCGGCCGCGCCACCAGCCACCGCCGTATCCCGAACAGCACCGCCTCGGCGATCCCGAGCAGAAGCAGGTACAGCGCCCCGAGCCATACGCCCGCGGGGTCCCGGTCGGCCACCGGTCCGTCCACGAGCCACTTCAGGACGAGGGGGATCACCAGGCCGACGCAGGACGCGACGATCGCGATGAACGCGGCCGTGAAGAGCCGCGTCCGCACCGGCCGCACGTACGGCCACAGGCGAAGCAGCGTCCGGACGGCGGAACGGTCCTTGGGTGTTACACGTTGTGTGGGCATCAGGGGCGAGCCTACGGTTCGGCACTGACAGTGCCCACCGAGTTTTGGCCGGACCCTGGTCCGCCTGAGGACCTACGACCTGGGTCTTCGACGGGCCGTAAGGCCGTGGCCGCCAGCCGGCCGGTACTCCTGCACATGCGTCCCCCTCGGCTCAGTCCACCACCCGGAGCAGCAGGACCGCCCGCGCCGGCACCGTCACCGTGGCGCCCGCCCGGTGCACCGTCCCCGGCGCCTGCGTCTGCTCCTCGCGGGAGGTGTCCACCACCAGTTCGTACCGCCGTGCCCACGGCGGACCGGGCAGCACGAAACTCGCCTGGCGGTCCCCGGCGTGCAGGACGGCGAGGAAGCTGTCGTCCACCACGGGCGCGCCCCGCGCGTCGCGGCCCGGAATGTCACGGCCGGAGAGATACATGCCCAGCGTCGCCGCGGGCGCATACCAGTCGCGTTCCGTCATCTCGGCCCCGCGTTCCGTGAACCACGCCAGGTCCCTGAGCCCGTCCGCCGAATGGGCCCGCCCGGAGAAGAACGCCCGGCGGCGCAGCACGGGATGACGGTGGCGCAGCTCGATCAGCCGTGAGGTGAGGTCGAACAGCGCGCGCCAGCCGGGCTCCTCCTTCAGGCTCCAGTCCACCCAGCCGATCTCGTTGTCCTGGCAGTAGGCGTTGTTGTTCCCGCGCTGGGTGCGGCCCATCTCGTCGCCCGCCACCAGCATCGGCACCCCTGTCGACAGCAGCAGCGTGGTCAGCAGGTTGCGCAACTGCCGCCGTCTGAGGGCCCGTACGCGCTCGTCGTCCGTCTCGCCCTCGGTGCCGCAGTTCCACGAGCGGTTGTTGTCGGAGCCGTCCCGGTTGCCCTCGCCGTTGGCCTCGTTGTGCTTGCGCTCGTACGACACCAGGTCGCGCAGTGTGAAACCGTCGTGTGCCGTGACGAAGTTGACCGACGCGTAGGGCCGCCGGCCGCCCCACGCGTACAGGTCGCTCGACCCCGACAGGCGGTACCCGAGGTCCCGTACGTCCGGCAGCGCACCGCGCCAGAAGTCCCGCACGGCGTTGCGGTAGCGGTCGTTCCACTCCGTCCACAGCGGTGGGAAGGCCCCGACCTGGTAGCCGCCCGAGCCCACGTCCCACGGTTCCGCGATCAGCTTCACCCGGCGCAGCACCGGGTCCTGGGCGATCACCGCCAGGAACGGGGACAGCATGTCGACGTCGTGCATCGACCGCGCCAGCGCCGCCGCCAGGTCGAAGCGGAAGCCGTCCACGCCCATCTCCGTCACCCAGTAGCGCAGGGAGTCCGTGATCAGCCGCAGGACGTGCGGCTGCACCACGTGCAGCGTGTTGCCGCAGCCGGTGTAGTCCGCGTACCGGCGGGCGTCGGACTGCAGCCGGTAGTAGCCGCGGTTGTCGATGCCCTTCAGGGACAGCATCGGGCCCAGTTCGCCCGCCTCCGCCGTGTGGTTGTAGACCACGTCGAGGATGACCTCGATGCTGGCCGAGTGCAGCGCCCGCACCATCCGCTTGAACTCGCCGACCTGCTGGCCTGTTGTGCCGGAGGCCGCGTACGCCGCGTGCGGGGCGAAGTAGCCGATCGAGTTGTAGCCCCAGTAGTTCTTCAGGCCCCTTCTGAGCAGATGGTCCTCGTGCGCGAACTGGTGCACAGGCAGCAGCTCCACAGCCGTCACGCCCAGCTTCACCAGATGGTCGACGGCCGCCGGGTGAGCCAGACCGGCGTAGGTGCCCCGCAGCTCCTCGGGGATGTCAGGGTGCAGCCGGGTGAAACCGCGGACGTGCAGCTCGTAGATGACCGAATCCGCCCACGGGGTCTTCGGACGCCGGTCGTCCGCCCAGTCGTCGTCATCGTGCACGACCACGCCCTTGGGGACGTACGGCGCCGAGTCCCGTTCGTCGCGCACGGTGTCCGCGACGTTCTGCTGCGGCCAGTCCCGCACATGGCCGTACACCTCCGGCGGCAGGCCGAAGTCGCCGTCCACCGCGCGCGCGTACGGGTCGAGGAGCAGTTTCGCCGGGTTCCAGCGCGCTCCGGTCCACGGGTCCCAGCGTCCGTGCACCCGGTAGCCGTACCGCTGCCCGGGCATCACTCCGGGCACGAAACCGTGCCAGATCTCGTGCGTCAGCTCGGTGAGCCGCACCCGGGTCTCCCGGCTGTCGGCGCCCCGGCCGTCGAACAGGCACAGTTCCACCGCCTCGGCACCGCCCGCCCACAGCGCGAAGTTGGTGCCCACGACCCCGTCCGGGCCCGCGCGGAAGCGCGCCCCGAGAGGGGTGGGCGCGCCCGGCCACAACGGCACGGCCGGCACCTTCTGCCGACTGCCGTCGAGCACGGCGGCCGGGCGCGCGGACCGTTCGTCGTCCGCCCGCTCCCCCTGCACTGCCTCCTGCTCGGCTGCGCTGGACACCTCTCAGCCTCCCCGCGGCTCGGTGGGGCGACACGGAAAGAGGGCGCACGGTGCCCCGCCCTCTTCCTGGCTTGCTCGCCTCCGGGGCGCCGGAGCCGGTGCCGGGAGGCCGGCCGTGCTCAGCCCCATGGGCGTTCGCACGCTCGGCCTCTCGGTTCCGGCACGCCCCTGCGGCTCACGGGCGCGGCTCCCCATCACGTCGTCCTCCCCACTGTTCTGCCCAGAGCGTGGCTCGCACTCACGTTTCCCCAGCAGGGGCTGGGTCGTTGGGATCGTCGTGATGCACGTACAGACGCGCGCGCGGCGCGCAGGGGCCGCACTGGCCGCGGCACTGATCTGGGCTGCTGTGCTGACGGGCTGCACTTCGCACGGGTTCGACGACCTGCTCGGCAAGGCGCATGCTCCCGACGAGGTCATCCGCGTCTCTCCCGACAACGGCAGCAAGGACGTTGGTGCCGGCCGGAGGCTGCGGGTCCGGGTGCCGAGCGGCCGCCTGGAGTCGGTGACCGTCGTCAGGTCCCTGGACGGTCAGGACACACCCGTGCCCGGCCATCTCTCCGGTGACGGCCGCGTTTGGGAGCCGGACGACCTCCGACTCACCCTCGCCGCCAAGTACACGGTCGACGCGGTGGCCGACGACGGCGGCGGCCATCGTGCCGCCCGCCACGCCACCTTCACCACCTTCGTCCCCGACCAGCGCTTCATCGGGTACCTGATGCCGGAGAACCGAGCCGTCGTGGGGACCGGAATGATCGTTTCCGTGCAGTTCGACCGGAAGATCGAGAACCGCGCCGTCGTCGAGCGCGCGATCCGGGTGAGCTCAAGACCCCCTGTCGAGATCCGCCCGCACTGGTTCGGCGAGGACCGCGTCGACTTCCGGCCCGCGACGTACTGGACCCCCGGCACCCGGGTCACGGTCGCCCTGCGGCTGCGCGACGTCGAGGGCGCGCCCGGCGTGTACGGACGGCAGTACAAGGACGTCCACTTCACCGTCGGCCGCAGCCAGGTCTCGCTCGTCGACGCGGCGGCGCACACCATGCAGGTCCGCCGCGGCGGCGTGCTGGTGGCCACCGTGCCGATCACCGCGGGTGCCCCCGAGAGCACCACGTACAACGGAAAGATGGTGGTCATGGAGATGCTCGAGGTCACGCGCATGGACGGCCGCACGGTCGGCTTCGGCGGCGAGTACGACATCCCCGACGTCCCGCACGCCTTGCGCCTGACCGAGTCCGGCACCTTCGTGCACGGCAACTACTGGGCCCCGAACGCCCCCGGGCACATCAACGTCAGCCACGGCTGCGTTGGTCTGAAGGACGTCAAGGGCGGCGGCGCCGAGACCCCCGCGCGCTGGTTCTTCGACCGCAGTCTCGTCGGTGACGTCATCGAAGTCGTGCACAGCGATGACAAGAAGGTCGCTCCCGACAACGGGCTGGGCGGATGGAACATGACCTGGAGCGAGTGGACGTCGGGCAGCGCGGTCCGGTAGCCGGGCCGGGGGCGCGCGGGGGGTGTGCACCTGATGGTCCCAATGCGCCTGAGCACGCCGCTGATTTGGGACTGAACAGTGACAATCGCGGGGAGTCATCGGGGCAGGGGGTGTGATTAATTTGCGCAGTGCACGCGGGTGTCGCGAGCTGTAGCCGCAAGGACGCGCCGGTGCCGGAAGGCCAAGTGAGCAGAGAGCCCCGAGGGCCGAGCACGATCGGTGTTGCGGCACCGGCTCGGCCGGTTCCGGGGCGGGGAAAAGTGGCGGGGTGCGGGCCTCAACAGGCCGTGCGAGGGGAGAAAGAACGTGAACGGGCGACCGATATCGGGGGCGTCGGTTGGTACGCGGATGCGTACGGGACGGAAAGGACTGTCGGCGCTGATATTCGGCGCCCTTCTGGTCACCGCCACCGCGTGCGGCGGGGGCGGGCACTCGGGGGCGACCACCGCCGACGGCAAGGGGCATGAGTCGGCCAAGGCCGCGAGCAAGCAGTCGCAGGCCGTGGTCACCATAGCCCCGAAGGACGGGGCCAAGGCCGTGGACACGAGCGGTGCCCTGAAGGTGACGGCGGCCAAGGGCAAGCTGACCGAGGTCAAGGTCGAGGACTCCAAGGGCCACGAGGTCACCGGGGCGATATCCGGCGGGGGTGCGACCTGGACGCCCTCCACGCACCTCGCAGCGGCCACCACGTACAAGGTGCACGCGGTGGCCAAGGACTCCGCGGGGCTGACCTCCGCCGAGGAGTCCTCCTTCACCACGCTGACTCCGCAGAACACCTTCATCGGCAACTTCACCCCCGAGGACGGTTCCACGGTCGGTGTCGGGATGCCGTTCTCGATCCGGTTCACCCGGGGCATCACCCACCCGGACGACGTGGAGAAGGCCATCTCCATCAAGACCGAGCCGGCCGTCGACGTCCGCGGCCACTGGTTCGGCAACGACCGGCTCGACTTCCGGCCCGAGAAGTACTGGAAGGCCGGCACCAAGGTCACCGTCAGCCTCAACCTCGACGGCGTCGAGGGCCGGCCCGGTGTCTACGGCAAGCAGGCCAAGACCATGCACTTCACCATCGGCCGCAGCCAGGTCTCCACCGTCGACGCCAAGACCCAGAAGATGGTCGTCAAGCGCGACGGCAAGGTCTTCAAGACCCTCTCCGTGACCACCGGCAAGCCGGGCTACGACACCTGGAACGGCCAGATGGTCATCAGCGAGCGGTTGGTCGTGACCCGGATGAACGGCGAGACCGTCGGCTACGGCGGCGAGTACGACATCAAGGACGTACCGCACGCCCAGCGCCTGACCGACTCCGGCACCTTCATCCATGGCAACTACTGGGGCGGCGGGGCCTTCGGCAACTACAACGCGAGCCACGGCTGCGTCGGTCTGCGCGATGTGCGCGGCGGCTACGACAAGTCGGTGCCGGCCGCCTGGTTCTACAACAACTCGATGATCGGTGACGTCGTGGTCGTGCAGCACTCCAACGACAGGACGGTCTCCCCGGACAACGGGCTCAACGGCTGGAACATGCCCTGGAGCGAGTGGATCAAGTAGGCCCGATCCGGTGACCCCGGGCCCGGTGTGCCGCTGTGAGCGAGCACACCGGGCCCGGGGTCGTTAGTGCCCGTTAACCTTCCTGCATGACTGTGCATCTGGAAGTCGCCGAGGGCGTGGGCACCCTCCGTCTGGACCGCCCGCCCATGAACGCGCTGGACGTCGCCACCCAGGACCGGCTCAGGGAACTCGCCGAAGAGGTCACGCGCCGCGAGGACGTGCGCGCCGTGGTCATCCACGGTGGGGAGAAGGTGTTCGCGGCGGGCGCGGACATCAAGGAGATGCAGGGCATGGACCACGCCGCGATGGTCCTGCGCTCCCGCGCTCTGCAGGAAGCCTTCACCGCCATCGCCCGTATCCCCAAGCCGGTTGTCGCCGCCGTCACGGGCTACGCCCTGGGTGGAGGCTGCGAGCTGGCGCTGTGCGCCGACTACCGCATCGCGGCCGAGAACGCGAAGCTGGGGCAGCCGGAGATCCTGCTCGGCCTGATCCCCGGTGCGGGCGGCACTCAGCGCCTTGCGCGGCTCATCGGCCCGTCCAAGGCCAAGGACCTGATCTTCACGGGCCGGATGGTGAAGGCGGACGAGGCGCTGACGCTGGGTCTGGTCGACCGGGTGGTGCCGGCCGGGGAGGTGTACACCGAGGCGCACGCCTGGGCCGCCAGACTCGCTCAGGGCCCGGCGATCGCCCTGCGCGCCGCCAAGGAGGCCGTCGACACGGGTCTGGAGACGGACATCGAAACGGGCCTCGCAGTGGAACGGACCTGGTTCGCGGGCTTGTTCGCCACCGAGGACCGTGAGCGCGGCATGCGCAGCTTCGTGGAAGAGGGGCCGGGCAAGGCGAAGTTCGTCTGAGCGATCCGTCACCGACCGTGCCCGGCAGCCGACTTCACAAGTAGACGTGAGAAATGTTCAGAAAGTCGCCCTGACCCTCTTGCAGTTGACGCGACGTCTCACCCGGTGTCCCTCGATGGAGCGGTTTATCGCAGCCTTAAGGCAACCTTAAGGCTGTCAACCTGAAGACACTTGGCGATTGCCCCCCACTGGCCTGTTCCCGCAGGTCAGTGGGGGTGCGCTCGGCCCACTGTTGCGCCTGGCATATGCCGACCGAATGGTGTGGAAAGTGTGCTTGCAGGGGTCGTGTTGCGCCGTAACGCCTCCGAACAGCCCCTTGGGTCGCCATCATGGATGCATGGCGGGGCTGGAGGGCATCGAACAGCCGCGGCGGCACGCAAGTGCGACCGCGGCGCGCTGGTCGCCTGCGGTCGAGGACGAACGGGCGCTCAAGGCACTGGAGTTGTGCGGCAATCCCACGGAGGCGGAGGTATCGCTGCCGTCCCGGCCCGAATCCGCGGCCACCGCTCGCCGGCTCGCCCAGGTCGTGATCCTGCGTCACTGGGGGCTGACCCCGAGGATGACCGAGGACGCGGTCCTGCTCGTCTCCGAGCTCGTGGGCAACGCCGTTCGGCACACCGGGGCGCGCTCCTTCGGGTTACGGATGCGCCGGCGCCGGGGGTGGATCCGTATCGAGGTCCGCGATCCCTCCCGCGGCCTGCCCTGTCTGATACCGGTTCAGGAACTGGACGTGAGCGGCCGCGGACTCTTCCTCGTGGACAAGCTCGCCGACCGGTGGGGCGTCGACCTGCTGCCGCGCGGGAAGACGACCTGGTTCGAGATGCGGGTCGCCGACCGCTGACGGCGGCCGCGCGCCCGCCCGGCGGCGCCCGCGCGCCCGGCGGCGCCCGCGCGCCCGGCCCGGCGGCGCCCGCGGTACCCGTCCGCGTACCGCTCCGGACGCCACGACCGACGGACGGTCAGGACCCCCTGCGACCCGCCCGACCTTCCTTGGGTCAAATCGCCCGATTTCCCGTCACCTTGTCCTTAAATGGGGAGAGTGACTACGCCCGTCCCTCCTACCCCACCGGACCGTGAGACGGGCACCGCGCGCACGGTGCCCGGCCGCCGGTCGGCACTGCGCGCGGGCGCGGGGCTCGCCGCAGGTACGTTCGCCACAGCCTGTTCCCCCGGTGGCCACATCCTCCACCGGCCCGTCGAGTCTCCCGCCTCCGCCGCCCCGCGCTCTCCGACCCCAGCACCCGAGCCCCGCGCCTATGCGCAGCAGCCCGGCCAGATCGACCACGGCCCGCGGGACCGCCCCCGGGTCGCCCTCACCTTCCACGGCCAGGGCGATCCCCGTTTCGCCAGGTCCATCCTGGACACGGCGGAGAAGGCGGGCGCGAAGATCACCGTGCTCGCGGTCGGCACCTGGCTCGACCAGCATCCCGAGGCCGCCCGCCGCATCCTCGCCGGCGGTCACGACCTCGGCAACCACACCCTGCGCCACCTCGGCATCAACACCATGTCCGAGACGGACGCGTACGCCGAGATCCAGGGGTGCGCGCAGCGGCTGCGGCGGCTGACCGGATCCATCGGCACCTGGTTCCGGCCCTCCCGCGCCCCGCGTGCCACCCCGCTCGTCGAACGCCTGGCCCGTCTCTCCGGCTATCCGCACGTCCTGTCGTACGACGTCGACTCGCTCGACTACACCTCGCCGGGCGCCTCCGCCATCACCCGCAAGGTGGTCGGCGAGGTGCGCAACGGGTCCGTGGTGAGCCTGCATTTCGGGTACGCGGACACGGTCACCGCTTTTCCCGCCCTGCTGAAAGAACTCGAACGCCGCGGCCTCACCGCGGTGACCACCACGGAGCTGCTGAGCTGATGCCCTCCACGACCGTCACGCGTGTACTGATCGCCGGCGCCGCCCTCGCCGTGCTCGCCGGATGCAGCAGCGGATCCGCCCACAAGGACAAGGGCCTCCCGTCCAAGAGCCCGGGCAGGACCGCACAGCGGCAGATGACTGTCCAGACCCTGCCGGGCATGCCGCCCGTGCTCGACCCGAAGGACGTCTACGCGGCCGACCGCCCGAACCAGCTGTCCCCGGTGGTCAAGGGCTTCCCGTCTCGCATCTACGTCCCCAACACCAACTCCAACACCGTGTCCGTCATCGACCCCGGCACCTACAAGGTCATCGACACGCTCCGGGTCGGCCGCCAGCCGCAGCACGTCGTGCCGTCCTGGGACCTGAAGACGCTGTGGGTCAACAACGACCTGGGCAACTCCCTCACCCCCATCGACCCGAGGACCGGTCACGCCGGCAAGCCGGTCGACGTGCACGATCCGTACAACCTGTACTTCACGCCGAACGGCAAGTACGCGGTGGTCATGGCATCCAGGGACCGCCGGCTGGTCTTCCGTGACGCGCACACCATGAAGGTGGCGAAGTCCGTGCCCGTGGACTGCGCCGGCGTCAACCACGCCGACTTCTCGCTCGACGGCCGCTACTTCATCGTCTCCTGCGAGTTCAGCGGCGAACTGCTCAAGGTCGACACCGAGAAGATGGAGGTGCTCGACCGGCAGAAGCTGCCGGTCCGCGGTTCCATGCCGCAGGACGTCAAGGTCGCGCCGGACGGCAGGACGTTCTACGTCGCCGACATGGTGGCCGACGGAATGTGGATCCTCGACGGCGACACCTTCGGCAAGCCGACCTTCCTGTACACCGGCAAGGGCGCACACGGCCTGTACGTCAGCCGCGACTCCCGCGAGATGTACATCTCCAACCGGGGCGAGGGCACCGTCTCCGTCTTCGACTTCACGACGAACCGCCTGACCAAGAAGTGGCGTCTGCCCGGCGGCGGCAGCCCGGACATGGGCGGCGTCTCGACGGACGGCACGGTGCTGTGGCTCTCCGGCCGCTACAACTCCGAGGTCTACGCGATCGACACCCGCACCGGCCGGCAGCTCGCCCGGATCAAGGTGGGCAGCGGCCCGCACGGCCTCGCGGTCTACCCGCAGCCCGGCCGCTATTCGCTGGGGCACACGGGTGTCTACCGATGAGGCGCACACGGCCGTGACGGCGGCTCCGGACCACCCTGGCAACGGCGAGTCCCGCTTCACGCGACGAGCAATGCCTCCGACGCCACCGGACGGTAACCAGCCGCCTGGAACGCCCGCAGACTGCGGGCGTTCCCCGCCGAGACCTGGGCCCACACCGGTTCGCCCCCGCCCAGCTGCCGCGCCGCCGAGACGAGCGCCCGCCCCAGTCCCTGGTGCCGTACGTCCGCGTCCACCTCGACGGCGGCCTCCAGGCGCCCCGCGACCCCGCGTCCCAGCACGAGGACACCGCCCGGCGTGGACCACACCCGCACCTCGTCCCGCCGTCTGAGGGAACTGACGACCCGAGGATGGGCGGGATCGTCGATCTTCTTCAGCGTGAGCGGCGGCTCGCCGGGCAGTGGGGAGCCGACCATGAGCACGTCGATCGTGTCGCTCCGGCGTTCCGTCCGTTCCATGAAGGCCGCCAGGAACCGTGCGTTCATCGTGGCGGCCAGCGCGTCGCAGTCCGTGCGCTTCAGCGTCTCGCGCACCCACTGCGGATCCTCGTCCGTGAACACGACGGAGTGCGCGGTGAAGGCGATGACCCCCGCGTCCCGGGGGGAGGGCTGGCGTACGACGCTGGTGGCGCCGTCCGCTGGAGGGAAGACGCCCCGTGCCGCCGCCTCCAGAATGTCCCGCAGACTCTCGGACATGGGTCCGTCCCTCCGGCTTGAGTCTCCACCCACTGGAAGGCCCAGACTCGCAGACATGATCGAAAACGGCACCGGCCTGTTCACCATCGGCGAACTGGCCCGGGCCACCGGACTGACCGTCCGCACCATCCGCTACTGGTCGGACGAGGGCGCCCTGCCCCCGTTGGCCCGGTCCCGGGGGGGCTACCGCCTGTACGACGCGGCGTCCGTGGCCCGCCTCGAACTGATCCGCACCCTGCGCGAACTGGGCCTCGGTCTGGACGACGTCCGCCGGGTGCTGGGCGGCGAGACGACCGTCGCCGAGGTGGCGGCGACGCATGTGGCGGCCCTGGACGCGCAGATCCGCGCCCTCAGGGTGACCCGGGCGGTGCTGTCGACCGTGGCGCGACGTGGCTCGAGTACGGAGGAGATGACCCTGATGAACAAACTGGCACGGCTGTCGGCGGCCGAGCGGAAACGGATCATGGAGGAGTTCGTGGAGGAGATGCTCCACGGGCTCGACACCGTCGACCCGGAGATCCGGGAGCGGATGCGGAACACCGCAGCGGACCTGCCGGAGGACCCGACGCCCGAGCAGGTCGACGCCTGGGTCGAGCTGGCCGAGATGATGCAGGACCCCGGGTTCCGGGCCCGGATGCGCAAGGCGGCCGAGTTCAACGCGGCCGACCGGGGGCCCGACGTGCCCGCCGGGGCGTCGATGTGGTTCGCGAGGCGTCTCGTCGACTTGGTGGGGCCGGCGCGCGAGCGCGGGGTGGCGCCCGAGGCGCCCGAGGCCGACGCGGTGCTGCGCGAGCTGCTGGGGAACGCCGACCGGACCGCCGTGCTCGAGCGTATGGAGACGGCCTTCGACGAGCGGGCCGCACGCTACCGCGAACTGCTGTCCGTCGTGAAAGGGCAGCCGGCACCGCCGCACAGGGAGGAGTTCGCCTGGGTGGTCGCGGCACTGAGGGCCCGGGCGGGCGGCTAATCTGACCTCCGTCAGTAGGACGGCCGTACGACGGCCAATGCACCAAGAAGGGGCGGATCGGTGGCGGACATCGAGGAAGCACGCATGCAGTTCGAGCGGATCGATGCGGACGGTGACGGGTTCATCACCGCCGCCGAGTTCAAGTCCGCCCTGGCCCAGGGCGGCGACTGGAACGTCACCGACACGGTGGCCGAGAGCATCATCAAGACCCGTGACCTCAACGGTGACAAGGTGCTGTCGTTCGACGAGTTCTGGACGTACCTGAGCAAGTGAGCAGGAGCCGAGGGGGCGCCCGCCCGGCGGGGAATGGGCGCCCGCTCGGCGTGCCGCCGTCAGCCGTTCGGCGTATATCCGGAATAGGCCGTCCGGCCCGGGGGTTGGTGCTGCCCGCACACACCGTGCGAGCACACGACCCCCGGAAGGGCGAGGCCAGTCATGAAGATCGGCATCATCGGCGCGGGAAACATCGGCGGCAATCTCACCCGGCGGCTCACCGCCCTCGGCCATGAGGTCTTCGTCGCCAACTCCCGCGGTCCGCACACGCTCACCGCGCTCGCCGAGGAGACGGGCGCGACCCCCGTCCCGGTCGAGGAGGCCGCCCGCGGCGCCGAGGTCGTCGTGATCACGGTCCCGGTGAAGGCGGTCCCGCACCTGCCGTCCGGAGTGCTGGACGGGGCGGCGGAGGGCGTCGCCGTGATCGACACCGGCAATTACTACCCCCGGGAGCGGGACGGACGGATCCCGGGCATCGAGGACGAGGGCGTCACCGAGAGCCGCTGGACCGAACAGCAGATCGGCCATCCCGTCGTCAAGGCCTTCAACGGTACCTACGCCCAGGACATCCTGGATGGCCCCCGCCCCGCCGGCGACCCCGACCGCATGGCGCTCCCGGTCGCGGGCGACGACGCGGCGGCCAAGCGCCGGGTGCGGGACCTCATCGACGAACTCGGCTTCGACACGGTCGACGCCGGCGGTATCGACGACTCCTGGCGTCAGCAGCCGGGCACCCCGGTCTACGGCCTGCGGGCCGGGACCGACGGGGTCACCAAGGCACTGGCGGAGGCGGCCCCCGAACGCACGCCGGAGTTCCGCGGCTAGGTCCGGACCGCCTCGGGGGACCGGTGCGGCCCGTCCGGCAGCCGCACGCGCCGCACCGGCCCCGCGACACGTGCGCTCAGGCGCTCCCGGCCCACTCCCGCAGCGCCGTCTTGGTGGTGAAGTTGGCGACGTCCTTGTCGATGGGGTCGGAGGAGTACTGGTGGAAACGCCATGCCGCCTGGATGCGCGGCTTGCCCGCGGTGACGTAGTCGGCGATCCACAGGCCGTCGCCCGCGTACGACGTGGTGTCGACGGTCAGCCAGAAGTTCCGGTTCGTGTACAGGACGACCCGGTTGTCCGGCCGGAGCTGTTTGACCTTGCGGATGAACAGGTCCTTCTCGGCGTTGCTCGCGTGCGTGCCGTCGCCGGTCGTCTCCCAGTCGACGGCCAGCAGGTCGCCGGCCTTCTCCGGGGTCTTGCCGACGAAGTACTCCGCTTGGGCCGTGAGGTTGCCCGGCCACAGGAAGTGGTAGAAGCCGACGACGCAACCGGCGTCCCGCGCGGTCTTGGTCTGGGCGGTGAGTTTCGGGTTCACGTACGAACGCCCCTCCGTCGCCTTGATGAAGACGAAGGAGAGGCCGCTCGTGTCGTATGCGGATGACTGGTATGCGCTGACGTCGACGCCTCGCAGCATGGGGGCTCCCTGAGTGTGCTGGTGGGGGTACAGGGATGGTTGCCTGTTTCGCCTGGCACGGGTGATATGCCCCAAAAGCACGAAGGTCAGCCCCGATCGGCCACCGAACCAAGGACGGAGGGCGAGGCGGCGGCCCAGTCGGAGGTGATCACGCTGGCGTGGTCGGACGCCAGCAGCCCGAGCCGTGCCGCCACTTCGGCGTCCGTGGGGTTCGTGGACGAGATCGCGGGGGACACGTTCGCCGCGTCCGTCATGATCAGGAAATAGTGGCTGGTGTCGTACCAGGACGTGTCGTAGCCGTTGTTGACGTACGTCGAGGCATCCCCGTCGAAGAACACGAACCACGGGCGGATGGACGTGTCGTAGCGGCTGGTGCGCGGATCACCCGAGGCGGCGCCGAGCACGGCGGGGAAGGCCTGGGCCTTCGAGATGTTCCCCGCGGCGTACAGGTCGCGCAGGTAGTCGCCGTACTCCCGGTCCGTCCAGTAGTGGTCGAACGGGTTGTTCATCTCGACCGTGCCGGGGATGAGTTCGAAGAGGACCTTGCCCTTGAGGTCGTCCCGGGAGGGCCAGGCGTTCGCCCTCGCGGCCGCGTCGAGCGTCGAGTACGTGGAGCCCAGCAGGTCGGACGGCTTGTAGACGATGCCGCCGAGCTTGGCGGACACCAGTGCGTCGAACTCGTCGGGTCCGAGGCCGCCGTTGTTGTTGAAGCCGTTCTTCATCTCCACCTTGAAGACGATCGGCCGGTGGTCGGGGTGCAGTTGATGCCAGGCGGCGATGTTGTCGAGGCAGCCGCCGAGGTCCTGGTTGCGGCTCTTGCTGTACAGCTCGCCCGGCGTCTTCGCCGCCTCGCAGTTGTTGTCGTTGCCGAACGGATTGCTGTGGCTGACCCGCCAGCGCTTGGTGATGCTGTCGGTGTAGACGTCGAGTTCGAGCAGCGAGGCACCGGAGTCGAGGGCCTGCGCGAAGTAGGTGTACTTGGCCTTGTCGTAGGCGTTGTGCGTTCCGATGGTGGTCGCGTCGGAGAACTTGGGCGCGGCCGCCTGGGCGGTGCCCCCTGCTGTCATCAGCATCGCGGCGGCACCCAGCAGCACCGCCAGCCGTCTTGTCGTCCGCACGTGTCAACTCCCCTTCGAAGGCGCCGAGTTGATGGCAGCCTAGGGAGAGTGGATTACCGTGCGGTAGCCCCGGGGGGAACATCGGCCTCGGGGGTCGCGGCGACCTGCGACCACCCCGGAGTCATGGGTGTGGGAGCCGGCGCGGCCGGATGTCGATCGTGCGGACGCGCAGCTGCATCAGCAAGCGATGCCGCGCTTGTCCATGGAGTCCTCTACTATGCGCAGCCCTTCCATGCCCGGCAGCTTCGCGATGTGCGAGTCGATGTCGCGGATGAGTCTGCGGCCCTCGGGGCCTGCGAAGAGGTGGGTCATGACGTGCGTGACCTCGCTTTCGGACATGACGCCCGAGCCGACCGGGCCCCAGGCTTTCTCGAGCGCGAACCGGGCGAACACACGGGCCTTCTTGCTCGCCGCGAGCCGTTCACGCGCCTGCGACGCGTAGAACGCGACGTGCTTCGTCTCCTGCTGTGCGATCCGCTTCAGCAGCGGTACCAGCACCGGGTGGCTCTCCAGCGCGGCAAGCCGGTGGTACGCCGCGGTCGCCGACCACTCGTTCGCCGCACCCCACGCCATGTGCACGGCGACGAAGTCATGTCCGATGAGCCGGCTCATCGCCGTCTGCTTCACCGTTCCCAGGCGGTCCCTCCAACCGAGCTTCAGACGGGTCGCCTTGAGCTCGTCGAAGTCGATTCGGACGCCGTGGCGCTCGAGCACGGCCGCGAGCGCTTCGCCGTGCCAGAACTCCTCGCGGTTCCACATCGTCATGAAAGCACCCACCGCGGGCTCGTTGTGAGACGGGGTCGTCAGCAGATCACGCATGTAGCAGACCGTGTGGTATTCGATGTCGCACATGTAGCGCAGCGTGCGCAGCGTCCCCACGGGCAGCGGGTTGCGCTCGAACTCGTCGAAGTCGAGGTCGGCCCACTGCACCCCGGTGGAGTTCTTCGTGTACTTGTCTATGTCGAAAGCCATCAGTCACTCTTCTCGTCGGTGCGCGCCGCAGTCGTCACCCGTGCAGCGATGACCTCGCTGCGTACACCCGAACCGCCTCTCTTCCAGCGGTGGATGTCCCAGTTCCTCTGGTGCGACTCGCGCGCCAGTTCGGCGTCGGGGTTGATCGCCGAGGGCTTGCCCAGCAGCGAGAGCCACGGCAGGTCGGAGTGGCTGTCGCCGTAGCCGTAGGAGGCCGCGAGGTCGTAGCCGCCCTCCTCGGCGTACCGCCGAAGCCACGCGGCCCTCGCCTCGTCGACGAGCGGCGGCTTCGCGAGGTAGCCGGTGAGCACATCGTCCTTCACGTGCATGGAGCTCCCGACGACCTCGTCGAACAGGCCTGCGAGCGGAGCGGCGAGCAGGCCGATGGAGCCGGTGACCAGGATGGTGCGGTGTCCCGCCGCCCGGTGCTCGCGGATGCGCCCCAGGGCGTCCGCGCTCGTGTGCCGCAGCATCGTGTCGGCGTAGCCGCGCCGTACGACCTCCTCGAGACGGGCGACGGGCATGCCGTGGTAGCGGCGCAGGAACGCACGGATGAACTCGCCTCGGTCGCGCTTCTCGGCGCGGAGGTAGCCGGGCAGCGAGGCGAGCAGGTCCGCGACCTCCTTCGGCCAGGCCGCCTTGCGGAAGCCTGAGGTACGCACCCAGAGGTACTGCTCGACGATGTTCGAGTCGACGACGGTCCGTTCGAGGTCGAAGACGGCGAGCACGTCGGTACGCTGCGGCAGCTCGGGTTTCGGGCGGTTCGCCGGCCGGGCGGTGGTGGCCTTCCGGCGACGGTGGGCCGCTGTCAGCTCGCTCATCGCGGGGAGGTGCACCTTCTGCAGGTACTCCTCCCAGTCGATCCGCTCCACATCGAAGCCACGGTCCTCGCGCGCCTCGGCCGGAAGAGCGTTGTTCAGTGCGCGGGCGTTGCGGTCGTCGAAGATGATCTCGGTCCGCACATACGCGCGGTAGAGGTCGGTGAAGTTGCTGAGGGTGGCGATGCCGGCGCGCAGCTTGGCGTTCTCGGCCGCGAGAGCACGCTTGCGCTCGTCGTTCGGCATCAGCCGCAGACCGGCGTCCCACAGGTCGGCCTTCTTCTTCGCCAGCAGAAGCCGTCGGTTGAACTTGCGCTCGCCCGCGAACTTCCAGGTCGGTACCTTGACGAAACCGTCCTCCTTGGGCAGCGGGTGCTGCGTGTAGTAGTCGCGTACGTTCTCGTACATGCGGTGGAAAGGCAGCGGATTCGACGCGCCCGAGGCGATGTGGAAGTACGTCGGTTCGTCGACAGGGGCCGGGTTGGCCGCCGCGGCGAGGATGGCGTTGACGACGAAGTCGACGGGGATGACATCGAGGATCGAGTCGGGCAGCCCCGGGAAGTCCGGCAGCTGGCCGCGGCCGTAGGCGAAGATCAGCGGATCGGCGACCTTGAAGCCGTCGATCCAGCCGGGGAACGGATGCTGGAGGGCGCTCTCGATGATCGAGGGCCGAACCACCGAAAGCCGGTGCCCGGCCTCGCCCCAGAGGTCTTCCGCGGCACGTTCCGCGAGCGCCTTCGTCAGTGTGTAGACGTCGGTCCACCCCAGGCTCTGGGCGCGCCGCCGGCCGGCGTCGACGAGGTGGGAACGCACCCACTCGCGCCGCGCGTTCTCGCTCGCGCGGGCCGCCGCGATCGGGCCCTCCTTGCCGTGGTTGCCGCGGGCGCGGGACATGAACCGCTCGAGCTGCGCCGGTTCCCGCGAGGTGAGCTCGGTGCGTTCGTGGGCCTGTGTCGCCGAGGTCCACTCGGTGCGCCAGTCGACGTCGTGCTCGAGCTTGGCCTCGGGCACCACACCGCGACGGAGTCCCCCGACGTAGCAGGTCGACACGTGGACGACGTGCGGGTCCGATCCGGAGGCGAGCAGGGCCTGGTAGAGGCTTACGGCGCCGTTGACGTTCGTGTCGAACGCCTCATGGATGGGCGGGTCGAACGAGACGGTCGACGCCGAGTGGATGACGACGTCGAGGTGGGAGGGAAGCTCAGGGATGCCGGTCATGCTGCCGTCGAGCACCGTGATCCGCTCACGGGCGATGCGCTCGGCCTCCTCGGCCCCCACAGCATCCCGCCAGCGCTCAAACACGGGTTTGCGCAGAAGCCTGCGGAGCCGGTCCTGCCCGGTCTGTCTGCCCTTCCCGCGTACGAGGAGCGAGATGCGGGTGGCGGGGTGATCGGTGAGCAGCCGCTCGAGCACGGCTTGCCCGACGAAGCCGGTCGCGCCGGTGAGCAGGACGTGCGCGCTGCCGAGTTCGGTCTTCGCGCTGTGCGGCATCACGGAAGGAGCCTCGATTCCACGGTGGATGCGACACCGGGACCGATGCCGGGGAGCGCGGCGACCATCGCGCGGATACGGCCCGCCTCGGCCCGTCCGCTCTGGTCGCCGAAGACATGGCGTTCGAAGAAGGTGCGCTCGTGCTTGGAGCGATCGACCGAGCCGAGCGGCCAGGCGGAGTGCCGGAGGGCGCGGCGGGTGATGCGCTGGGCGCGGACCGAGTGCCCGAGCCGCCGCTGCGACTCCTCGGCGAGGAAGCGGATGTGGCGCTGCTTGATCGCCACCACGGGGTTGATGATCGCCGCCACGGCGGGGGACACCCCGGCCAGGGGCCGGTAGGCCGCCTGCGTGATCCATTCGTCCACGAGGCTCGTCGTCACGTGTGCGGCGACGATCTGCGTACCGGTGACGGTGGCGATGAGGGAGCGACGGATCGGGCCACGGCGCTCGCGGCGCTCCGCCAGCACCCACCGTGCCGGGCCGGCGCTCGAAGGGAGGTCGCGGGCGGCGGGAGAAGCATCCAGGACGGCATCGAGGGCGTCGGCGATCCAGAACCTCTCGAACATCCACGTGGTGAGGAACGCGGTGACCCGGGCGTCCTTGTGTGTCGCCGTCACGAGGAGGTCGCGCACGCGGGGCAGCGTCGCACGTTCCATGTCGCGCAGCGCGCGAACGAGCCGGACGGATTCGGCGTCGAGCGGCTCTTCGGCGAGCGACCCGAGGTCGAGCGTTCCGCGGTGGCTGCCGTGTGCCGTACGGGCGAACTCACGCATGTCGAAGCCCGCTGTCTCGGGCGGCGCGGTCGTTGCTTCGTCGTTTGAGTTCATGCACGGACTTTCTGGGGCCGGAGCCGGGGTGGGTAACTCTGCAGAGGCCCCGGAACGTGCGAAAAGCCGTCGGGGGCTGTCACGTGAGACCGGGTAACCGGCGCATGTGTGACACGCGGCCTGATTCCGCATGGAGGCGGATGGTGAGAACTGCGCACTTTCGGCGGGACAACCCACGTCGGCACAGCACGCGATGAGGGTCTGTGGTCACAGGCCGATTCCTGAGTCCGCATGAGCATGTGCGGAAGCTCGTGTCACAGGTTCGATGCGTGCCCGGTCTAAGGGGACGAGCCGAGAAAAGAAGGGTGTGTCATGCGCGAGGAGTCAGCCATCGGCTGCTGCACGACCGCAGCAATTCACCTGGGTCGGCTCGTCGGGCATCGAACGCGGAAGCTTTCTGGGATCTCCACGTTCGCGCGCAGAAGCGGGTTGTTAACCAGGCGGTTCGGAAAGGCGGTGTCGGGCTCGACAGCGTGACCCGCTCGCCACCCCATGTAATAGCTACGAGCGGGGAGTTCGAATGTCGAGCAGATGCCGTATGAAACTATGCTGAGCCGTCCGGGAGTGGCACTTGTCACCGGTGCCACGTCGGGTATCGGAGCAGCGTTCGCGCACGCTCTGGCAGACCGTGGATGGGACCTTGTCCTGGTGGCGCGCGACAGGGAGCGGCTCGGCCGGACGGCGGTCGAGCTGGAATCCCGGGGTCGTGCCGTCGAGGTGCTGCCCGCCGACCTGTCCGATCGCGCCGATGTCGAGCGTGTCGCCGCCCGGCTGGAGGACCCCGCCCGTCCGGTGGACATGCTCGTGAACAACGCCGGTTTCGGCGTGCACGCACCGATCACCTCGGCCGACACCGCTCCGCATGACCGGGCGATCGAGGTCATGGGGCGCGCGGTGCTGGTGCTCGCCGGCGCCGCTGGGCGGTCCATGCGCGAACGCGGGCACGGCGCGATCGTCAATGTGTCGAGCACGGCTGGGTTCGTCACGATGGGGAGCTATTCGGCCGTCAAGGCCTTCGTCACCTCGCTCACCGAGGGACTGGCGAACGAGCTGCATGGAACGGGCGTCACCGTGACGGCACTTTGTCCGGGCTGGGTCCGCACGGAATTCCACGCCAGGGCCGGAATCCGATCGTCGAGCATTCCGGACTTCCTCTGGCTCGACGCCGAACGACTCGTGGAGACGAGTCTGCGCGACGTGCGGCGCGGACGGGTGATCTCCATGCCGAGCTTTCGGTACCGGCTGCTCATCTGGTTCACGCGTCATCTTCCGCGCCGCACGGTGCGGTGGATCTCGCGACGGATCTCAGCCGGCCGCAACGACAGTCCCACTCACTGAACGACAGTCCCACTCACTGAAAGAAGCAGTGCGGGCGAGCCCGCACCGGAAGGAAGCGGATGCCCGCGACGATGCGCGACCGTTTCACCTCACGCTCGCACGCAGCGGCGCGTTTCGTCGCGCAGCGAGGGCTGCTGAAGCCCGTCGTCTGGAGCGTGACCAGCGTCACGGTACTTGGGCGCGAGCGCCTGGAGAACGTCGAGGACACGTATGTCGTCGTCGCCAATCACACCTCGCACCTCGACACGCCCCTCATCATGGGCGCGCTGCCCCGCCGACTGGCGCGCTACCTCGCGGTGGGAGCCGCCGCCGACTATTTCTTCGACGTGTGGCGGCGGCGAGGCCTCACGGCACTCTTCTTCAACGCCTTCCCGGTCGACCGCACCGGAGTGAACGCGCGCAGAGTGAGCGCCAAGTCGTTGCTGAACCGGGGAGTGCCGCTCCTGATCTTTCCCGAGGGCACCCGCTCGCGCGACGGATCGCTCGGGGCGTTCAAGCCGGGGGCGGCGGCGCTCGCCTCGTCGGCCGAGGTGCCGGTGCTCCCCGTCGCGGTCATCGGCGCGCATGCGGCGCATCCCCGCGGATCCAATTGGCCCCAACCGGGCCGCCTGCCGGTCGGGGTTGTCTTCGGCGAACCGCTCACCGCCTTTCCCGGAGAGTCGGTGAGCGAGTTCACCGAACGCATCCGCTCGGCGATCGTCGCTCTGGCCGAGGAGAACTCCGACCGCATCCTCGGCGCGCATGCCACCTCACGTCGTCATACCTGAAGGAGACCGTCCGTGACCGAACCCACCAGCCGCACCGACGCGATGCGCACCGGTGATGTGAGACACATGAAGTGGTGGGGCTGGGGCGTGGAAGGCGTCGGCTTTCATCACGAGGACAAGCCCGGTTTCGCGCCGTTCGTCCAGAAGGCCGTCGGTCTCGATCTCTGGAAGGTCGAGCCCACCGAACGGCCCGACTTCTCCGAGTTGAAGGTGCCGGCCTCGACGGCACCGGAGGAATTCCTCACGGTCCTGAGCGGCATCGTCGGAGCCGGGAACGTCGTTGTCGACGACCTGTCCCGGGTCGTCCACACGTACGGCAAGAGCCTGCGTGACCTGGTCCGCATCCGATCCGGCGAGATCGCGCGCAGTCCCGATGTGATCGTCTACCCGGCCGATGAGGCGGAGGTGCAAAGCGTCGTCGAGGCGGCTGTCGAGGCGGACGCCGTGATCATCCCCTTTGGGGGCGGCAGCAATATCGCGGGCAGCCTCGAGCCGCACCCGGACGAGTCGCGGGTGGTCGTTTCACTCGACCTCGGCCGCCTGGGCCGGGTGCTGGAGATCGACACCGACGCCGGGCTGGCGCGCATCCAGGCCGGGGCGCTGGGCCCTGATCTTGAGGCTCAACTCAACCGGGACGGCTGGACGATGGGGCACTTCCCCGACTCGTTCACCCACTCGACGCTCGGTGGGTGGGTCGCCACGCGCTCGTCCGGCATGCAGTCGGACAAGTACGGCGACATCGCGGACATCGTCAAGGGGCTGCGTGTCGTGCGGGCCGGCGGCGTCCTCGTGATCCGTGCCGTTCCGAGCGCGTCGACCGGGCCGAGCGTGCGGGAGATGGTGGTGGGCTCGGAGGGGCGGCTCGGCGTCATCACCGAGGTCACGGTGCAGGTGCACCGGCTCCCGGAGAGGCGTGGCATCTACGCCTACTTCTTCAAGAACCTCGACCACGGCCTCGCCGCGATGCAGGAGATCGCCGAGAGTGACGTCTCGCCCTCGGTCACCCGTGTTTCGGACGCCCATGAGACGGGCTTCTCCCTGGCGACGAGCAAGGAGTCGAAGGGCATCCAGAAGATGGCACAGGCCGGCCTCATGGCGTATCTCAAGAGGCGTGGCTGGGACCTCGACGAGATGTGCCTCTCCTTCATCGGTTTCGAGGGCGGCGAGGCGTACGCGAAGCGGCAGAAGTCGCTCGTCGACCGGATGGTGCGCAAGTATCACGGCATCGGCGTCGGCAAGGGACCCGGTGCGCTCTACGACCAGAAGAAGTTCGACACGCCGTACATCCGCGACTTCCTGCTCGATCGCGGTGCCGCAGGCGACGTGAGCGAGACCGCCGGTCCGTGGTCGAAGCTGCGCGGCATCCACGCGGCGGTCTACGAGGCGGCCGACCGCGCCTACGAGAAGATCGGCCGCAAGGGCTGGACGATGTCGCATATGTCGCACTCGTACCACTCTGGCGCCTGTCTCTACTTCACTTTCGCCTTCGTCTTCGGTGACGACCCTCTCGGCGAGTACGACACGGTCAAGCGCGCCATCCAGCAGGCGTTCGTCGATGCCGGCGGCACCATCTCGCACCACCACGGGGTGGGCCTGGAGCACGCCCCGTGGCTGGAGGAGGACATCTCGCCTCAGGGCGTCGCGGTCATGTCGGGCCTCTTCGGCGCTGTCGACCCGGGCGGCAACTTCAACCCGCGCAAGATCGTGGTCTGAGCGCGGCGTTCCATGGCCCGCGCGTATGGGCGGTGCGCGGGCATCGGTGCGGCCACGCCGCGACCGCGGCACCGAGATACCCGTCCTCCTCGCGGATGGGGACGGTCTTGGGCGTCGGCGGACCACTGAGTGGCGTCGTAGAGGCCCGGTCGAGCCGCCGCGCGGGAGGTCACCGAATCAGGGCCCGTCCCCTCAGCACTCGATGATGTTGACCGCCAGCCCGCCGCGCGCCGTCTCCTTGTACTTCACGCTCATGTCCGCGCCGGTCTCCTTCATGGTCTTGATGACCTTGTCCAGGGAGACCTTGTGGGTGCCGTCGCCGCGCATCGCCATACGGGCCGCCGTGACGGCCTTGACCGCCGCCATGCCGTTGCGCTCGATGCACGGGATCTGGACCAGACCGCCGACCGGGTCGCAGGTCAGGCCGAGGTTGTGCTCCATGCCGATCTCGGCCGCGTTCTCCACCTGCTCGGGGGTGCCGCCCAGCACCTCCGCCAGCGCGCCCGCCGCCATCGAGCAGGCCGAGCCGACCTCGCCCTGGCAGCCGACCTCCGCGCCCGAGATCGAGGCGTTCTCCTTGAAGAGCATGCCGATGGCGCCGGCCGCGAGCAGGAAGCGCACGACCCCCTCCTCGTCGGCGCCCGGCACGAAGTTGATGTAGTAGTGCAGGACCGCCGGGATGATCCCCGCCGCGCCGTTCGTCGGGGCGGTCACGACCCTTCCGCCGGCCGCGTTCTCCTCGTTCACCGCCATCGCGTAGAGGGTGATCCACTCCATCGCGCGGGACACCGGGTCGCCCTCGGCGCGCAGCTGGCGCGCGGTGACGGCGGCGCGGCGGCGCACCCTGAGGCCGCCGGGCAGGATGCCCTCGCGGGACAAGCCACGCGACACGCACGCCTGCATGACCCGCCAGATGTCGAGCAGCCCCGACCGGATCTCCTCCTCCGTGCGCCAGGCCCGCTCGTTCTCCAGCATCAGCGAGGAGATGGACAGGCCCGTCTCCTTGGCCAGGCGCAGCAGCTCGTCGCCGGTGCGGAAGGGGTACTTCAGCACCGTGTCGTCCAGCTTGATGCGGTCCGCGCCCACCGCGTCCTCGTCGACGACGAAGCCGCCGCCCACCGAGTAGTACGTCTTCGCCAGCAGCTCGGCCCCCGAGGCGTCGTACGCCCACAGCGTCATGCCGTTCGCGTGGTACGGGAGCGTCTCGCGCCGGTGCAGGATCAGGTCGTCGAAGGAGAACGCGATCTCGTGCTCGCCGAGCAGCTGGATCCGGCCGGAGGTCTTGATGTCCTCCACCCGCTGGTCGGCGGTCTCCACGTCCACGGTGCGCGGCGAGGCGCCCTCCAGGCCGAGCAGCACCGCCTTCGGCGTGCCGTGGCCGTGGCCGGTGGCGCCGAGGGAGCCGTACAGCTCCGCGCGTATGGACGCGGCCGAGTCCAGGAGGTCCTCATTGCGCAGCCGGTGGGCGAACATGCGCGCCGCGCGCATCGGGCCGACCGTGTGGGAGCTCGACGGGCCGATGCCGATCGAGAACAGGTCGAAGACCGAGATGGCCACGGTGTCTCCTCAGTACGGGGGTGGTGCGGGGGCCGGCCGGGCACCGGGCACGTCCAGTGTGCGCGGTGCCCGACCGAAGTGACTTACTTGGTGAGACCCGGGTACAGCGGGTGCTTCTCGGCCAGGGCCTTCACCCGGGCCTTGAGCGCCTCGGCGTCGTAGGACGGCTTCAGCGTCTCGGCGATGACGTCAGCGACCTCGGCGAAGTCCTCGGCCGTGAAGCCGCGGGTCGCCAGGGCGGGCGTGCCGATGCGCAGACCCGAGGTGACCATCGGCGGGCGCGGGTCGTTCGGGACCGCGTTGCGGTTGACCGTGATGCCGACCTCGTGGAGGCGGTCCTCGGCCTGCTGCCCGTCCAGCTCGGAGTCGCGCAGATCGACCAGGACGAGATGCACGTCCGTGCCGCCGGACAGAACGGAGACACCGTGCTCCCGGACGTCGTCCCTGACCAGGCGCTCGGCGAGGATCCGCGCGCCGTCGAGGGTGCGCCGCTGCCGCTCCTGGAAGTCCTCGGAGGCCGCGACCTTGAAGGCGACCGCCTTGGCCGCGACCACATGCTCCAGCGGACCGCCCTGCTGACCCGGGAAGACCGCGGAGTTGATCTTCTTGGCGAGCTCGGCCGTCGACAGGATCACGCCACCGCGCGGACCGCCCAGCGTCTTGTGGGTCGTGGTGGTGACCACATGGGCGTGCGGCACCGGGTTCGGGTGCAGCCCCGCCGCCACCAGTCCGGCGAAGTGCGCCATGTCGACCATGAGGTATGCGCCGACCTCGTCCGCGATCCGCCGGAACGCGGCGAAGTCCAGTTGACGCGGGTAGGCGGACCAGCCCGCCACGATCAGCTTCGGCCGGGTCTCCTTGGCCAGCCGCTCCACCTCGTCCATGTCGACGAGACCGTCGGCACCGACGTGGTAGGGGACCACGGTGTAGAGCTTGCCGGAGAAGTTGATCTTCATTCCGTGGGTCAGGTGCCCGCCGTGCGCGAGGTTCAGACCCATGATCGTGTCGCCGGGCTGCAGCAGCGCGAACATCGCGGCCGCGTTGGCCTGCGCGCCCGAGTGCGGCTGCACATTGGCGTGCTCGGCGCCGAAGAGCTCCTTGACGCGGTCGATGGCGATCTGCTCGACCACGTCGACGTGCTCACAGCCGCCGTAGTAGCGGCGGCCCGGGTAGCCCTCGGCGTACTTGTTGGTGAGGACCGAGCCCTGCGCCTCCATGACCGCCACCGGGGCGAAGTTCTCGGAGGCGATCATCTCGAGGGTGGACTGCTGGCGGTGCAGTTCGGCGTCGACGGCGGCCGCGACGTCCGGGTCGAGCTCGTGCAGCGGGGTGTTCAGAACAGACATGTGTGCGGGTGACTCCTCAGCCGGCGATGTGGGTGTCGTACTCATCGGCGGAGAGCAGGTCGGCCGGCTCCTCCGTGACGCGCACCTTGAACAGCCAGCCGCCCTCGAAGGGGGCGGAGTTCACCAGCGACGGGTCGTTCACCACGTCCTCGTTGACCTCCGTCACCTCGCCGCTGACCGGCGAGTAGAGGTCGCTCACCGACTTGGTCGACTCCAGCTCACCGCAGGTGTCACCCGCGGTCACCGAGTCTCCGACCTCCGGGAGCTGGACGAACACGACATCGCCGAGCGCGTTGGCGGCATGCTCCGTGATGCCGATCGTCGAGACGCCGTCCTCGGCGGCCGACAGCCACTCGTGCTCCTTGCTGTAACGCAGCTGCTGGGGGTTGCTCATGGCCTGAATTCTCCTGTACGCGGGGAGTGGTGGTGAAAGGGGGACTGCTGGAGACGTGTGTGACCAGGGTCTACGGGTGGGGTGCCACGCCCGCCCCCGGCCCAGTCTCTACTTCTGGCGCTTGTAGAACGGCAGCGCCACGACCTCGTACGGTTCATGGCTGCCCCGGATGTCCACCCCGACCCCGGGCGTGCCCGGTGCGGAGTGCGCGGCGTCGACGTAGGCGATCGCGATCGGCTTGCCCAGCGTGGGGGAGGGCGCGCCGGAGGTGACCTCACCGATCACCTCGCCGCCGGAGACGACCGCGTACCCGGCGCGCGGGACGCGACGGCCCTCGGCGACCAGCCCGACGAGGACCCGCGGCGGGTTCTGCTCCGCGCGCTCCGCGGCCCCGAGCAGCGCGGCGCGCCCCACGAAGTCGCCCTCCTTCTCGAACTTCACCACGCGGCCGAGACCGGCGTCGAAGGGGGTCAGGGAGGTGGTCAGCTCGTGCCCGTACAGCGGCATGCCCGCCTCCAGGCGCAACGTGTCCCGGCAGGACAGCCCGCAGGGGATGAGGCCGACGGGCGCGCCCGCCTCGGTCAGCGCCTGCCACAGCTTCTCGGCGTGCTCGGGGGCGACGAACAGCTCGAAGCCGTCCTCGCCGGTGTAGCCGGTGCGCGCGATCAGCGCCGGGACGCCGGCGACCGTGCCGGGCAGACCCGCGTAGTACTTGAGGCCGTCGAGGTCGGCGTCGGTGAGGGACTTCAGGATGCCGGGCGACTCGGGGCCCTGGACGGCGAGCAGCGCGTAGGCGTCGCGGTCGTCGCGCACCTCGGCGTCGAAGCCGGCGGCGCGCTCCACGAGGGCGTCCAGCACCACCTGGGCGTTGGAGGCGTTGGCGACGACCATGTACTCCTGTTCACCGAGCCGGTACACGATCAGGTCGTCGAGGATGCCGCCGTCCTCCCGGCAGATCATGGTGTAGCGGGCCCGGCCGACGCCGACGGAGGAGATGTTGCCGACCAGGGCGTGGTCGAGGAGTCGGTTGGCCTGGGGCCCGGTCACGGTGATCTCGCCCATGTGCGAGAGGTCGAAGAGGCCCGCCTTCGTCCGGACGGCGATGTGCTCGTCGCGCTCGGATCCGTACCGCAGGGGCATGTCCCAGCCGGCGAAGTCGGTCATCGTCGCGCCGAGCTCACGATGCCGGGCATCAAGGGCGGTGCGGCGCAGGGGGCTGCTGCTCATCGGTTGTGCTCCCAAGGCGATGGGGGTCCCCCGGCGCGAGCGAAGCCGAGCGTGGGGGAGGGCGAGGTCGTTCCTCCCCATCTGTCATCGGAACCTGAGAGGTTCGCCATGACTCCCGCGGCGGGTCGTCACGGCTTGCACCTTGGGTGGAGCCGTCCGAAGCGGCTCGCTTTCCAGATGTGCCTCGCCCGCGCGGTATCGGGGCCTGAGAGATTCAAGGGAGGGACTTGCTCCTTCGGCGCCCGGACGGACGTACGGCGGACGTACGCGTACCCGGGACTCTCCCGCGCGGATTCAAGCGGCCGGTATGCAGTTGGCGCGCACATCATTGCACGCATCGCCGGATGGTGGCAGGGCCGCATCCGGAACCGGCCCGCGGCGGTACGCGAACGAAATCGCGAGACGCGCACATTACCTTCTCTTTACACTCGGTGGGGAGTGACTTCCTGACCAAGGGAGGGCGATGACAGTGGACAGGCCCACGGCGTATGCCACGACCTCGGGCATCGCGGTGCCCGGGCAGCCCGGCACCCCGGCGCGGGAGGCCCGCGGACCCCGGCGGAAGGCCGTGGTCCGGGATCTGCGCGCCTGCGCGGGGCGCAGCCCGCACGGGCTCACCTTCTCGGCGGGCGACCTCGTCGTCGTCACCGGTCTGCCCGGCAGCGGCAAGTCCACGCTGATGCGGCGCGCCGTACGGGGCGTGCGGGTCGACTCCCAGGACACCCGCGACCGCTGGGACACGCGCGTGGCCCGCTTCCTGCCGTACGGGGTCTACCGTCCCCTGGTCCGTCTCGCCCACTACGCGGGTCTGCGCCGCGCCCTGCGCGCGGGCACCGGGGTCGTCGTGCACGACTGCGGCACCCAGGCCTGGGTGCGCGGCTGGCTGGCCCGGGAGGCCCGGCGCCGGGGTGGCACACTCCATCTGCTCCTGCTCGACGTCCCCCCGGACACGGCCCTTGCGGGACAGTACGAGCGCGGCCGAGGTGTCTCGCGGTACGCGTTCGTCAAGCACCGCCGGGCCACCCGCCGCCTGCTGCGCGCCGTCGAGCAGGGCCGGCTGCCCGAGGGCTGCGGCTCGGTGGTGCTGCTCGACCGGGACGCGGCGGACGTCCTGCGCCGCATCGACTTCGCGGCCTGACCGCCCCCGCACCCCTGGCGCTAGCCTTTGGGGCCACAGCAGTGGTTCTGAGCAGGCGGTAGAACAGATGGACTTCCCAGCGGATCTTCCCGCGGACTTTCCCCCACAGGCGCACCCCCATCCGCACGGCGGATGGCCGGGCAACGAACTGGAGGAGGTGCTCTCCGCCTCGCTCGGCGTGCCCTCGGCCGGCGGCCGGATCATCGAGGTCCTCGGCCGCAGCTTCGTCTGGGTGCCGCTGCCCAACGACGGCGGACCGCACAGCGGCCCCCTCGACCTCCCCACCCTTCAGATCGAGGGCCAGGCCTACGTCCCGGTCTTCAGTTCGGAGGAGCAGTTCCGCCAAGTCGTCGGCAATCACATGTCGTACACGATCGCGCCCGCCGTCGAGTTCGCCCGCGGCCTGCCCCCGCAGGTCGGTATCGCGGTCAACCCGGACGGAGTGGTCGGTGTGCCGCTGCCGCCCGACGCGGTGGCCGAGCTGTGCCGCACCGGGCGCACCCCGCTCGACGGGCTGGTGAGCGGCGGCCGTGTCCGTCTCTTCGAACCCGACTGGCAGGACGAGCCGGTGGACTTCCTCGCCGCCGCCTCGGCCGAGTTCGCGCCGACCGGCGCGGTGCTCACCGCGCGGCGCTGCCTGGCCGCGATCGAGACCGCCGACCCCGTGATGTTCATAGGCGTTGAGCTCTCCTCCTGGGAGGCTGACGCACGCAGCCTCGTGCTGGACGCGCTCGGCCGGGCGCTCGGCAAGGTGCCGGTCAAGACGCCGGTGAACATGGTGTTCCTGGACGTGGCCCAGGATCCGGTGGGGGACTGGATGCGGGAGCGGGTGCGCCCCTTCTACCAGCACGGACTGTGAACCGTCCGCAGGCTTGGCGCGGGACGCCGGACCGAAGTGGGGTGGCGCGCATCAAGTTGCTGTCAGTATGGCGCCTTAACCTGGTTTCATGGCCGCAGCGGGAGTGGCCCGCGTCCGGCCGGGTCCGGCCCGCGGCGACGCCGCAGGAGGATCCGGTCTCCCCGGGGCAAGGGAGAATGACCCGGTCGGGGCGGTGCGGCTGGAATCCGCCCGCGCCGCAGCGGAGAGATCCGTCGGGGTCGGCAGGTTCGTGGTGAAGGGGCGGTAGAGGGTGAGCGCGTCGTCGGGCACGGCCGCGGCCGGGCAGGTCGAGCACATGCTGCGCCAGGTGACGCCCGGGCGTTACGACGCCTACGAGGCGCTCCTTCACGCGCTCGCGACCCCCTCCTCCGGGCAGGTCTGGATGCTGCTCTGGCACGGCCAGGCGGGCTCGCCCGACGCCCAGTACGGGAACATGGAGGTGGCCGGCCACGGCTACGCGCCCTGCGTCACCTCCGCCCAGGAACTCTCGGCCAGCGGCTGGAACCGCTCGTACGAGGTGGTCGACGGCCTCGACGTCGCCCGCACCCTCTACCCGGACCACTACGGCCTCTGGCTCAACCCCCACGCGCCGGGCGGCGGTGTCGGCATCCCCTGGCTCGATCTGCGCCGCATCGCCACCGGTCTCGAACGCCAGCCCGCGGGGCCGCTGAGGCTGTCCGAACCGGCCCTGGAGATCCCGCAGTTCTACGCCCTCCTCACGCAGAACGCCCACCGCACGGCCGCGGTCCGCTCGCTGCGCCGGGCCTGGGTGCAGCCCGCCCACGGCGCTCCGTACCTGGTGATCGGCCTGGATGTGTACGACACCTCACCGCTCGCCGTCGACTCGGTGCGCGCGATGATGCAGCAGTCCGTCGTGGCCGTGCCCGAGGGACTGTCCGTGTCGACCGTCGCGATGTCCGACGAGTACGACCCGGTCGTGATGTGGCTGCGCGCAGGCACCCGCCCGTTCTACGACCGCGAGGCCCACGCGGCCCAGGCCCCGGCCGTGGGCGGGTACGGCTATCCGCCGGCCCGCGGGGCCTACTGAGTTCGGCACCCCGGCGTCCGCCGCCGGATCTCCTCCAGGGGGACTTCTTCGCGCGTAGAACAGGGAGGACGATCACGCTTTGGTGTGCTGTGTGCCAAATGAGGCACGTCCGACGCCCGCTACCCGCTGTCCGGATAACGGAACCCCCCAGACCTCATCACGTTTACGCATCCATTCACCGCCAAGTCTGGCAAGTGATCGCCGATGCGTTGAAGACTCCCGCTTCAAGGGGTTCGCCCCTGTGTACGACGGACTGTTTCATGCCGCCACAGCGGCAAGCGCGGGCCGGTCACCGCCGGTTGAGAGGGGTCCCTGCCAGATGACGGCACCATTGCACGAGCCGACCGCGGAAGCGGCCCCAAGTGCTGCCGAGGAAGCGGCGGTCGCCAGAGCCGACGCGAAGGCCGTACAGGGGCGTTCCCTGGGCCGGATCGCCTGGGAGCGACTGAAGAGGGACAAGCTCGCCCTCACCGGCGGGGTAGTCGTGCTCGTCCTCATCCTGGTCGCCGTGCTCGCGCCGGTGATCACCAGCCTGGTCGGGCAGGATCCGGACGCCTACCACGAGAACCTGATCGACCCGCTGTTCGGTACTCCCACGGGCTCCCTGGGCGGCATCAGCGGCGACCACCTGCTGGGCGTCGAGCCGGTCAACGGCCGCGACATCTTCGCGCGCATCCTCTACGGCGCCCAGATCTCCCTCCTGGTCGGCTTCCTGTCGGCCGTGGTCGCCGTGGTCCTGGGCACCGTCCTCGGCATCCTGGCCGGCTTCTTCGGCGGCTGGGTCGACTCCCTGATCAGCCGCGTCATGGACGGTCTGCTCGCCTTCCCGCAGCTGCTGTTCACCATCGCCCTGGTCTCCGTCATGCCGAACGACATGCTGGGCCTGTCCGGCTCCAGCGTGCGCGTGCTGGTGATGATCGTGGTCATCGGCTTCTTCGGCTGGCCCTACATCGGACGCGTGGTGCGCGGCCAGACCCTCTCGCTGCGCGAGCGCGAATACGTCGAGGCCGCCCGATCGCTGGGCGCCGGGCGCTTGTACATCCTGTTCAAGGAACTGCTGCCCAACCTCGTCGCCCCGATCATCGTGTACACGACGATGATGATCCCCACCAACATCCTCACCGAGGCGGCACTCAGCTTCCTGGGCGTGGGCGTCAAGCCGCCCACGGCCTCATGGGGGCAGATGCTCTCCAGCGCGATCGACTACTACGAGTCGGACCCCATGTACATGGTGGTCCCGGGTGTAGCGATCTTCATCACTGTTCTCGCCTTCAACCTCTTCGGCGACGGCGTGCGGGATGCGCTGGACCCGAAGGGCTCCCGCTGAACTGCCGTACCCCAAGCGTCCCGTGCCACTGACACGGGGTCTCTCATCTAAACCGGAGGATCCGAGATCGTGACTACCCAACGCACCTCAGGGCGGCGGAAGCAGGCGTTGGCCGCTGCTGCCGCGGTCGCCGCGCTGCTGACCACGGCGGCGTGCGGCGGCGGTGGCGCTGACGACAACAAGGGCTCGAAGACCGGTGCCGCCGGCTTCGACGCGGCCAACAACAAGGTCGCGCAGGCCTCCCTCGCCAAGAAGGGCGGCACGCTGCGGTTCGGTGGCGCCCAGGACGCCGACTCGTGGGACACCACGCGTGGCTACTACGGCTTCATGTGGGACTTCGCGCGCTACTACAGCCGCCAGCTCGTCACGACCAAGGCCGAGCCGGGCAAGGCCGGCGCCGAGCTGACCCCGGACCTCGCCACCGGGCTTGCCAAGGTCTCCGACAGCGGCAAGACCTACACGTACACGCTGCGTGACGGCGTGACGTGGGAGGACGGCAAGCCGATCACGTCCAAGGACGTCAAGTACGGCATCGAGCGCGTGTGGGCGCAGGACGTGCTGTCCGGTGGTCCGACGTACCTGAAGGACGTCCTCGACCCCAAGGGCCAGTACCAGGGTCCCTACAAGGACAAGTCCGCGGACAAGCTGGGTCTGAAGGCGATCGACACGCCGGACGACAAGACCATCGTCTTCCACCTCCCGAAGGCCAACTCGGACTTCGAGGACATGCTGGCCCTGGTCTCGGCCTCCCCGGTCCGCCAGGACATGGACACCAAGTCCAAGTACGGTCTGCACCCCTTCTCCTCCGGCCCGTACAAGTTCCAGTCGTACAGCCCGGGCAAGGACCTGACCCTGGTCCGCAACGACCAGTGGAAGCAGGCGTCGGACCCGGTCCGCAAGGCCTACCCGGACAAGATCACCGTCCAGTTCTTCTCGGACGCCAACCAGCTGGACCAGCGTCTGCTCAACGGTGACCTGGACCTGGACATCAACCAGACCGGCATGTCGCCGCAGGGCCGCACCACCGCCCTGAAGGAGCACAAGGCCAACCTGGACAACCCGGTCTCCGGCTACATCCGTTACGCGGTCTTCCCGCAGAGCGTGAAGCCGTTCGACAACATCGAGTGCCGCAAGGCCGTCATCCTCGGCGCCGACCACGTGTCGATCCAGACCGCCCGTGGCGGCCCGATCGCCGGTGGCGACATCGGCACCAACATGCTCCCGCCGTCCATCCCGGGCGCCGAGGGCCAGAAGTACGACCCGTTCGAGATCGCCGGCGCGAACAAGAACGGCAACGAGGCCAAGGCCAAGGAGGCCCTGAAGGCCTGCGGCAAGCCGAACGGCTTCTCCACCACCATCGCCGTCCGCAACAACAAGCCGGTCGAGGTGGCCACCGCCCAGTCCCTGCAGGCGTCGCTGAAGAAGATCGGCATCACCGCGCAGATCGACCAGTACGACGGCTCGCAGACCACCGGCATCATCGGCAGCCCCTCGAACGTGCAGAAGAAGGGCTACGGCATCATCATCATGGGCTGGGGCCCGGACTTCCCGTCCGTCCAGGGCTTCGGTCTGCCGCTGTGGGACAGCAAGTACATCCTGCAGAGCGGTAACAACAACTACGCGCTGATCAAGGACAAGGCGATCGACGGCCTGTTCGACGACTACGTCAACACGCTGGACGCCGCCGGCAAGACCAAGATCGCCACGGAGATCAACCACAAGGTCATGGAGGGCGCCTACTACATGCCCTTCACCTTCGAGAAGTTCATCAACTGGCGCGGGGACAACCTGGCGAACGTGTACACGACCGACGGCTACAGCGGCACGTACGACTTCGTCAACCTCGGCCTGAAGTCCGCGAAGTAGAACCGGCACACCCGCCGTACGGCACGAAAGGCAGGTGAAGGCCGGCGACGCGTGATCGCGGGCCACCGGAAGACCTCCGGTGGCCCGTGGTCCGCGGCGGGCCGAGAGCTGTGCTCGCTTACCTCATCAGGCGGCTGTTCGCCGCCGCAGTGATGCTCGTGGTCATCATCATGGTGGTCTTCGGCATCTTCTTCCTCGTCCCCAAGTGGGCGGGCGTGGACATCGCCACGAGCTTCGTGGGCAAGCAGGCCGACCCGGCCGCCGTCGAAGCGGTGCGTGTGAAGCTGGGGCTCTCAGACCCGATCTACGCTCAGGTCTGGGAGTTCTTCAAGGGCATCTTCGCGGGCCGCACCTACGCGGCCGGCGGTGACGTCACCCACTGTGCCGCGCCGTGCTTCGGCTACTCCTTCCGCAGCGAGCAGGCCGTCTGGCCGGTGCTGACCGACCGCTTCCCGGTGACCCTGGGCCTGGCGCTCGGTGCCGCCGTGCTGTGGCTGGTCTTCGGTGTCGCGGCGGGTGTGCTCTCCGCGCTCAAGCGCGGCAGCATCTGGGACCGCGGCGCGATGGTCGTCGCGCTGTCGGGCGTCTCCCTCCCGATCTACTTCACGGGCATGCTCTCGCTGGCGATCTTCGCCTTCGGGCTCCACTGGATCGACGCCAAGTACGTGCCGCTGGATCAGAGTTTCACCGGCTGGCTGGGCGGCATGATCCTCCCGTGGATCACCCTCGCGTTCCTGTACGCGGCGATGTACGCCCGTATCACCCGCGCCACCATGCTGGAGATCCTCGGTGAGGACTACATCCGCACGGCGCGCGCGAAGGGCCTCAAGGAGCAGGCCGTCATCGGCAAGCACGCCATGCGCTCCACGATGACGCCCATCCTGACCATGCTCGGCATGGACCTCGGCGCCCTCATCGGCGGCGCGATCCTGACGGAGTCCACCTTCAACCTGCCCGGCCTCGGCCGCGCGGTGCTGGACGCCATCAAGAACCAGGACCTGCCGATCATCCTGGGCGTCACCCTGATCACTTCTCTCGCGGTGCTGATCGCCAACCTCGTGGTGGACATCCTGTACGCCGTGATCGACCCCCGAGTGAGGCTCTCATGACCGAACTCAGCAAGACCGGAGCTGCCGTGGGCGAGCCCACCTCCGCCTCGTCCGCCCCGACCTCCTTCCTGGAAGTGCGCGACCTGAAGGTGCACTTCCCGACCGACGACGGTTTGGTCAAGTCCGTCGACGGCCTCAGCTTCAAGCTGGAGAAGGGCAAGACCCTCGGCATCGTGGGCGAGTCGGGTTCGGGCAAGTCGGTGACCTCGCTCGGCATCATGGGTCTGCACACCGCCGGCCAGTACGGCAAGCGCAAGGCGCAGATCTCCGGCGAGATCTGGCTGAACGGCACCGAGCTGCTGTCCGCCGACCCCGACCACGTGCGCAAGCTGCGTGGCCGTGACATGGCGATGATCTTCCAGGACCCGCTGTCCGCGCTGCACCCGTACTACACGATCGGGCAGCAGATCGTGGAGGCGTACCGGATCCACCACGACGTCGACAAGAAGACCGCCCGCAAGCGGGCGATCGAGATGCTCGACCGGGTGGGCATCCCGCAGCCGGACAAGCGGGTGGACGGCTACCCGCACGAGTTCTCCGGCGGTATGCGCCAGCGCGCGATGATCGCGATGGCGCTGGTCAACAACCCCGAACTGCTCATCGCGGACGAGCCGACGACCGCCCTGGACGTGACCGTCCAGGCGCAGATCCTCGACCTGATCCGCGATCTGCAGAAGGAGTTCGGCTCCGCGGTCATCATCATCACCCACGACCTGGGCGTCGTCGCCGAGCTGGCCGACGACCTCCTGGTGATGTACGGCGGCCGCTGTGTGGAGCGCGGCCCGGCCGAGAAGGTGTTCTACGAGCCCCGACACCCCTACACCTGGGGTCTGCTCGGCTCGATGCCGCGTCTGGACCGCGAGCAGCAGGACCGCCTGATCCCGGTCAAGGGCTCCCCGCCCTCGCTGATCAACGTCCCGTCCGGCTGTGCCTTCAACCCGCGCTGCCCGTACGCCGACATCCCGAAGGACAACGTCACCCGCACGGTCCGCCCCGAGCTGACCGAGGTCGGCAGCCAGCACTGGGCCGCCTGCCACATGACGCAGGAGCAGCGGGAGCGTATCTGGATCGAAGAGATTGCGCCGAAGCTGTGAGCGAGAACCCCAAGGACGCAGCGGTGACCATTCCCGCGCAGAGCGATGGTGCCACCCTCACCAAGGACGCCGCTCCCGGCGAGACCCTGCTGAAGGTGACCGGGCTCCAGAAGCACTTCCCGATCCGCAAGGGCCTGCTCCAGCGGCAGGCCGGCGCGGTGCGTGCCGTCGACGGCCTCGACTTCGAGGTCAAGGCCGGCGAGACGCTCGGTGTCGTGGGCGAGTCGGGCTGCGGCAAGTCGACGATGGGCCGGCTGATCACCCGGCTGCTCGAACCGACGGCCGGCACGGTCGAGTTCCAGGGCAAGGACATCACCCACCTCGGCGTGGGCGGTATGCGTCCGCTGCGCCGCGATGTGCAGATGATCTTCCAGGACCCGTACTCGTCGCTGAACCCGCGCCACACCATCGGCACGATCATCGGTGCTCCCTTCAAGCTCCAGGGCGTCGTGCCCGAGGGCGGCATCAAGAAGGAAGTCCAGCGGCTGCTGTCGGTCGTGGGTCTCAACCCCGAGCACTACAACCGCTACCCGCACGAATTCTCCGGCGGCCAGCGCCAGCGCATCGGTATCGCCCGCGCGCTCGCGCTCAACCCGAAGCTGGTCGTGGCGGACGAGCCGGTGTCCGCGCTGGACGTGTCGATCCAGGCGCAGGTCGTGAACCTGCTGGACGACCTCCAGGAGGAGCTCGGCCTGACGTACGTGATCATCGCGCACGACCTCTCGGTCGTCCGGCACGTCTCGGACCGGATCGCGGTGATGTACCTCGGCAAGATCGTGGAGCTGGCGGACCGCGAATCGCTGTACAAGGCGCCGATGCACCCGTACACCAAGGCGCTGATGTCGGCGGTTCCGATCCCGGACCCGAGGCGCAAGAACGCCAAGAGCGAGCGCATCCTGCTCAAGGGCGACGTCCCCTCGCCGATCGCGCCGCCGAGCGGCTGCCGTTTCCACACGCGGTGCTGGAAGGCGACGGAGATCTGCCGGACGACCGAGCCGCAGCTCATCGAGCTGAAGCCGGGGCAGCGAGTGGCCTGCCACCACCCGGAGAACTTCGAGGACCAGGCTCCGCAGGACACGGTGCTGCTGTCGGCCGCGAAGGAAGCGGCCGAACTGGTGGCCGACGAGGTTCTGGCGGAGTCCGCTGCGACATCGGCGGCGGTGGCGGCGGAGGTGGAGGCTGCGGCCGCCGCGGAGACCGCGGCTGACACGGAGACCGCGGCCGGCACGGCCTCGGACACCGAGGAGCCGGCCGAGACGCCCGCTGGGGCTGCTTCCGAGGAGACCGCCTCCGAGGAGTCGGAAACCGACGGCACGAAGTAAAAGACATTCGCTCACGCGTATGCCCCGGAAACCGCAGGACTGGTTTCCGGGGCATACGTGTCGAGGAGGCGATCCGGGGATCAGGAACTGGTCTCCCAGTAATGCCACCCTACGGAACTCGCCGGCAGTTTCGCCGTGCCCGAGGCGAGCGTCGTGACCGTGCAGTTCGGGTTTGTGCGGTTCGATTCCCAGCTGACCTGGTAGCCGTTGGAGCCGTACTGCAGATTGCCGTACTTGCGGGCGTTGATGTTGTGCGAGTACGTGTGGCCGGTCGTGACGGCCACGGACTTCGTGATGCTGCCGCTCACCGACGCCTTGGCCGAGGCGAACAGGTAGCTCGCGCTCACCTCGAGCGAGGCGGACACGCTGTAGGTGATGGTGGTGGCCCGCGTGACGGAGGCCGTGATGGTGCCGCCAGGTCCGTCCTTGAAGTACGCGCCCTTGGCCGGAAGGCGATAGGCCTTGTGCGACTTGATGAGAACCCCGTAATCGACCGGGCACGACCTCTTCGGCGTGACGACCGCGGACGCCGGTGCCGCCCCCGCGAGAACCGGCATGATTCCGGCCACGACAAGTGCGGCCAGCTTTGCTCTCTTACGCATGAGAGAGTCCCCCATGTTGAGTGGTCGGATCTCCGCTGCTGCGGAAATCGGTCAAGCGCGAGCGAGCCTATGAATTTGACAGGGTGCGGTCAATCTTCCCCTTAATTGGTTGAGGAAGAATTGAGCCTGCGGCAGTGCCGATTCAAAAGTCCCGTAAATTCTTCGAAAAAGAGTGGTGCCGAATGCGATTTTGGGTCCCGCCCCGGTGGGCGTGCCCGCTGGAGCGGCAGGGCCTTCCGGCGGGGTGGGGGCGGGGCGACGGTTCGACGGGCTGCCCGGCAGTGACTCCTGCGGCGGAGTCGGCTTTGCAACATCGGCGTTTCCGTCCTGATACCTTGCTTTGCAAGGTGCACTCGCTTCAATGAGTAAGAATATAAGGGTGCTCCAGCAACTGTTCAGCCCTTCGGTCCAGCACACGCTGGACCTCGTCGGCATCTTCGTCTTCGCGATCTCCGGCGCGCTGCTGGCCGTCCGCAAGAACTTCGACGTCTTCGGTATCGCGGTGCTCGCCGAGGTCACCGCGCTGGGCGGAGGGTTGTTCCGTGACCTGATCATCGGGGCCGTGCCGCCGGCCGCGTTCACGGACCGGGGGTACTTCCTGACCCCGCTGCTCGCCGCCCTGCTGGTCTTCTTCCTCCACCCTCAGGTGGAGCGGATCCAGGTGGCCGTCAACGTCTTCGACGCGGCCGGTCTCGGTCTGTTCTGTGTGGCCGGGACGACGAAGGCGTACGAGTACGGGCTCGGCGTCACCTCGTCCGCCGCCCTGGGCCTGGCCACCGCCGTGGGCGGCGGCGTCCTGCGCGACGTCCTCGCCAACGAGGTGCCCTCGCTGCTGCGCTGGGACCGCGACCTGTACGCGGTACCCGCGATCGTCGGCGCCACGATGGCCGCGCTGTGCATCCGCTACGAGGCCCTGACGCCCTTGACCACCGGGCTCGCGGTGGTCACCGCTTTCGCACTACGCCTGCTGGCGATGCGGTTCCACTGGCGAGCGCCGCGCGCCTGGAACCGGCGCTCCACGGTTGCCGAGGAGTAGCCGCGCCCTCGGTCCCGCCGGTCATCTGCTGGGTCAGCCAGGTGAACACGTACGGGATCTGCGGGCGCCACAGGGCCATGCTGTGGCCGCCCGCGCTGCGCGGGATCAGCACCGCGCGGACCGTGGTCGGCGGTTTGGCGATCTGCTGCAGCGCCGCGGCCGCCTGGTAGCCGTCGCCCAGCTGGCCGGACAGGTACAGGGAGACGCGAGGCGGGATGCGGTTGTCCTTGAGCAGGTAGTACGGGTTGTTCTGGCGGCGCAGCTCGAGGCTCTGGGCGGCGAGCGAGCGGCGTTCGCCGATCGGGTCGTTGTAGCCGGAAAGACTGATCGCCGCCCGGTAGCGGTCCGGGTGTGCCACCACGAGTTTCGTCGCGCAGTGCGCACCGGCCGAGTAGCCGGCGGCAGCCCAGCCGTTCGGCGCGGACCGGGCGCGGAAGTTGTCCGTGACCATCTTGGGCACGTCGATGCTGAGCCAGGTGTCGGCGTTGACGGTGCCCGGGATGTTCGCGCAGCCGGTGTCGACCTTGGCGATGAGGTTGGTGCGCGGGGCCACGAGGATGAACGGCGCCACCTGACCGCTGCGCATCAGCGGCAGCAGCTGCTCGTGCACCTTCAGCGATCCGAACCAGGCCTTCGCCGAGCCCGGGTAGCCCGAGAGCAGCTCGACGACGGGGAACTTCTTGTTCCGGTAGGCGGGCTCGTAGTACTGCGGCGGCAGCCACACATAGACCTCGGCGTCGACGCCGGACACCCGCCCCTTGAGCTGGGTGACGCGCACGCCGCCGGCCGCGTGCATGGCGGGTCCGTCGGCCCGGGTGAAGGTCTGGCGGACTTTCGGCAGGGCCTTGATCTGGATGCCTCCGGTGCCGTCCTTGCCGAGGTCGGCGGCCTGCTGCACATGGTTTCCGGTGCCGAGCAGGTCGCCCCAGTTGTCGTACAGGTTGTTGGCGTTGTTCACCAGTACGAAGACCAGGGTGACCGCTGTGGCCTGGGCGAACAGCAGCATCAGCATCCGGGCGGCGTGGCGCAGCACCACCGGGCCGCGGATCCGGGACCACAGGAGAAGCGGCAGGATGATGGCGACGGCCACGAGGGCGATCGACGTGAAGAGGAACGGCGTCCCGGTCAGGCTCATCGGCGTATCCGGCTCTTCCTGTGAACGGGCGGAACTGGCTGTACGTCTTCTCAGAGGGAAGCCGGGGGGTGCCGGTCACGGACGAGTACGGACACTTACCTAAAAATTGCCAAAACCACACCCGTGGGTGGCCGGGTCCATGCGGGGTTTCAGGCGATCGTCATGTGACGGCAACAACCAAAGCTACTGCTTAGTAATTTCCTGTTGTACCGTTCAGGTATGCCAGAAGCAGCTACCGCACAGGCCGCGCGAGCCACGATCGGCGACAGCGAGTTCGACCGCGACACCGCCGTCACCCTCCGGGAACCCGGCGTCTACGACATCGACCTCTCCGCCGGGTGGACGATCATCAAGGCCGTCAACGGCGGCTATCTGCTGGCAGTCCTGGGTCGGGCCCTCGCGGACGCCCTTCCGCACCGGGACCCGTTCACGATCTCCGCGCACTACCTCACCGCGTCCACCCCCGGTCCCGCGGTGATCCGTGCGGAGGCCGTCCGTACCGGCCGCACCCTCTCCACCGGTCAGGCGTCCCTCTTCCAGTACGACGGCGAGGGCCGCGAGGTCGAGCGGATCCGCGTCCTCGCCTCCTACGGCGACCTCGACTCGCTGCCCGACGACGTCCGGACGAGCGCCGAGCCGCCCGCCATTCCGCCGATGGCCCAGTGCTTCGGCCCCGAGGACGGTCCCGCACCGGTCTCCGGCAGCTCGGCCATCACCGAGCGGCTGAAGCTCAAGCTCGACCCCGCCACGCTGGGCTGGGCCCTCGGCTCGCCCTCCGGCAAGGGCGAGATGAGGGCGTGGTTCGGGCTGGCCGACGGCCGCGACCCGGATCCGCTCTCGCTGCTGCTCGCGGTGGACGCGCTGCCGCCCACCGCCTTCGAGCTCGGGATCTCCGGCTGGGTGCCGACCGTCGAGCTGACCGTGCATGTGCGGTCCCGCCCGGCGCCGGGACCGCTGCGTGTCTCGATCACCACCCGCAATCTCGCCGGCGGCTTCCTGGAGGAGGACGCCGAGGTCTGGGACAGCAAGGACCGTCTGGTCGCCCAGTCCCGGCAGCTGGCACGGGTCAGGCTCACCAGCTTGATTAGCGAAGCGTAGCGAACCTGTGGCAGAGTGCTACGAGCATGCCCGGCGCCCAGGCGACGTCGGGCACCCTCCTCGGTCGGGTCTTGCGGCCCGGTCGACCAGTGTCCGGAGGGACGTGCCACGCGGGCTGGCGGCTCCTGTCGTTCAGTACCAGGGCACGAAGGCGATTGGCTCCCAAGGCTGAGCAACGCTCAGGCTCGCTAAGCCAATCAGAGACGCTGGCCTGAGCCGCGCCGAGGAGCCTGGGCGCGCCTTACTGCGCTCCTGTGTGGCTCGGCCGGCAGGAGGTCGGCCGGGGCGCCTCCCCGGCTGCTCGGGGGTGCCGTCCGGCGGTCCTGGCGGTGGCCAGGGCGGCTGCGGTGGTGTGAGGGAACGGCCCGGCGACCGCCTGTATGGACGCCACGGGCCCCACGCGCCGGTACGTCGGCGGCGCACCCGCTGAACGGGTGCGGCGCCGACGGCCGTTATGGGCGTGGTGCCTGTCGGGTCATGACTTCCAGTGGTGGCGGCCGATGCTGATGAGCCGCAGCCGCTGCACCGCCACCCGGGACACCCGGTCCCGCTCCTCGGCGGGACCCTCCATCGCCTCGAGGAACTGAGAGGCCGTCATCAGCATCTGGTCGACGTAGAGACCGGCGAGCATCAGCAGATCCGCGTCGCTCCACCCGGCGGACTCGGAGTGTTCGGCCAGGGCCACCTTCACCTCCTCGGCGAACCGCGCCAGTTGCCGCCGGATCGCCTCCCGCACGGGCTGGACGCCGCCGTGCCGTTCGCGTGCGATGAAGCGGACGTGTGCCGGATACGCGTCGACATGGCGCGCGATCAGGGCGACGGCGCGGACGATGCGTTCGTCGCTGTCACCGGACGTGGCGACCGTGGACTCGATCATCGGGTGCAGGCTGCCGAGCGCCTCCTCGACCAGCTCCACACCGAGGTCCGCGGTCGAGCGGAAGTGCCGGTAGAAGGCGGTCGGGGCGACGCCGACCGCCCGGGTGACCTCGCGCAGGCCCAGGCTGCTCAGGCTCTGCTCCTCCAGCAGCGCGAGCGCCGCGTCCAGGAGCGCCTGCCGTGTCTTCTGCTTCTGGGCCTGCCGGATTCCGAGGGTGTGACTCATGCCATGCAGTTAACAACTGTTCTCTGGAATTGCAAAGCTGTCGGAGGCGTTAGACTTAGAAGTCAGTGAACGAGTGTTACCACAACCGTTCACCGAAATGTAATGAGAGGCATCTCGGAGGGGGATCTCATCCCATGCTGTTCCTCGTCGCCGCGCTTCTGCTGCTGGGCGCCGCCCTCGGCACCGTGGCCCACGCCCCGCTCCCCGTCACCCTTGCCGTCGCGGCCGTGATCGCCGTATGGCTCGTGATCTTCGCGATCCGCGAGCGGCACGGGCGCCGGCGGCAGACATCCGCCCACTGATCCGCGTACCCGAACCCACTGCCGGGAGTTGACGCAGCATGCAACTGACCGCCGCACGAACCGAACGACCCGCACGAGCCGAGGCCGGCACCGCGCCGGCCCGTACCGGCGGGCGCGACGCGGACGGCATGGCCGTCGCGTCCTTCATCCTGGGCCTGCTCGGCCTCCTCGTCCTGAACGTCTTCCTGGGTCCCATTGCCATCGTCCTGGCGGCCGTGGCCATGTGGCGCGGCACCCGCCGCCGGGGCCGTGCACTTCTGGGGCTCGGCCTCGGCGTCGCGGACCTGGTGGTTCTGGTGACGCTCATCCAGCTGGACCACACGGTGTCCTGGAACCTGTGACGCGAGCGGCGAGCCGCACGCACCTCATGAGCCGCGAACCGTGAACCGGCGGCTGGCGAGGGGCCCGTGGACGACGGGCCGACCGCCGGTGCCGCCGCCAGGGCCCGCCTGGGCGGAGGCCGTACACCGACGGCCCGTAGAATCGGGCCCACCATGGCTTACCTCGACCACGCCGCGACCACCCCGATGCTTCCCGAGGCGGCAGAGGCACTGACCGCGCAGCTCGGCATCACCGGAAACGCCTCCGCGCTGCACGCATCTGGTCGCCGTGCCAGGCGCACCGTGGAAGAGGCCCGCGAGACCCTCGCCGAGGCGCTGGGCGCCCGCCCCAGCGAGGTCGTCTTCACCGCCGGCGGTACCGAGGCCGACAACCTCGCGGTGAAGGGCCTGTACTGGGCCCGCCGCGACGCCGACCCTGCCCGCACCCGCGTCCTCTCCAGCCCCGTCGAACACCATGCCGTGCTCGACGCCGTCCACTGGCTCGGCGAACACGAGGGCGCCACGGTCGAGTACCTGCCGGTCGACTCCTACGGCCGCGTCCACCCGGAGACCCTGCGCGAGGCCATCGCCCGCAACCCCGACGACGTGGCCCTCGCCACCGTCATGTGGGCCAACAACGAGATCGGCACGGTCCTGCCGGTCCGTGAACTGGCCGATGTGGCGGCGGAGTTCGACGTTCCGCTGCACTCCGACGCGGTGCAGGCCTTCGGCCAGGTCCCGGTCGACTTCGAGGCATCGGGACTCGCCGCGATGACGGTCTCCGGCCACAAGATCGGCGGACCGTACGGCATCGGCGCACTGATCCTCGGCCGCCAGTACAGCCCCGTCCCGGTACTGCACGGCGGCGGGCAGGAACGTCACGTACGCTCCGGCACCCTCGACGTACCGGCGGTCGCCTCCTTCGCCGTGGCCGGACGGCTGGCCGCCGAGCAGCGCGAGTGGTTCGCGCGCGAGATCGGCGCGCTGCGCGACGATCTGATCGCCGCCGTCCGTGCGGCCGTGCCGGACGCGATCCTCGGCGGGGACCCGGTGGACCGGCTCCCGGCCAACGCGCACTTCACGTTCCCCGGCTGCGAGGGCGACTCCCTGCTCCTGCTGCTGGACGCGCAGGGTATCGAGTGCTCCACGGGCTCCGCCTGCACCGCCGGTGTGGCCCAGCCGAGCCATGTCCTGCTCGCCACCGGCGCCGATTCGGACCTCGCCCGCGGCACCCTCCGCTTCTCCCTGGGTCACACGTCCACGGAGGCCGACGTGGAGGCGGTGGCCAAGGCCATCGGCCCCGCGGTGGAACGTGCTCGCAGCGCGGGGCTGACCTGACCGACGGCCGCTCTCGCCGCCTGGCCGTCGGCGCCCATGCGGACGGTCGTCATGCCCGGGTCCGGGCCGCCCGCCGTACGAGGCCCACGTACCGGCCCCAGTTCCAGTACGGGCCCGGGTCCGTGTGGTCCGTACCCGGCACCTGGGCGTGCCCGATGATGTGCTCGCGGTCCACGGGGATGCCGTACCGCCCGCATATCGCTGCCGCGAGTCGGGCCGACGCCTCGTACATCGCGTCGGTGAACGTGGAGGCGTACTCGACGAAGCCCTCGTGCTCGATGCCGACGCTGCGCTCGTTGTACTCCCGGTTGCCCGCGTGGAACGCCACGTCCAGTTCGCGGACCATCTGTGTGATGCGGCCGTCGTCCCTGCGCACGATGTAGTGCGCCGCCGCAGCGTGCTCCGGGTCCTGGAACGCCTTCACCGCGCTGCGGTAGCCGCCCTGGGTGACATGGATGATCAGGCGGTCGATGCCGTAGTCGTCGGGGCGGTCCGCGTGCCGCAGATTCGCCGGCGAGGCCGCCACCCACCGTGCGCCCCGGAAGTCGACCGCGCCCGGGACCCGTGGCTTCTCCACGCCGGGCAGCCGCCACCACAGGCGCGCCAGCTCGTCCCGTGCGAGCGCGGCCGTGCCCACGGCGGCCGCCGCGCCTCCGACGAGCAACGCCCGCCGCCCGAGCCGCCGGTCACCGTCGTTCGTGGCCCCACCGTCCCCCATGTGATCGACAACGGATACTCACGGGCCCCGGTTCCCGTCCGCCCCGTACTCTTGAAGGGCTATGACTGACACTCCGCGCCGCCCCCTCCGCGTCCTCGCCGCCATGTCCGGCGGGGTCGACTCCGCAGTCGCCGCCGCCCGCGCCGCCGAAGCCGGCCACGACGTGACCGGTGTCCACCTCGCGCTGTCCGCGAACCCGCAGTCCTTCCGTACGGGCGCGCGCGGCTGCTGCACCATCGAGGACTCACGGGACGCCCGCCGCGCCGCCGACGTCATCGGCATCCCCTTCTACGTCTGGGACCTCGCCGAGCGGTTCCGCGAGGACGTGGTCGAGGACTTCATCGCCGAGTACGAGGCCGGGCGCACCCCCAACCCGTGCCTGCGCTGCAACGAGAAGATCAAGTTCGCGGCGCTGCTGGACAAGGCCCTCGCCCTCGGTTTCGACGCGGTCTGCACGGGCCACTACGCCAAGGTCGTCACCCTCGAGGACGGCACGCGCGAGCTGCACCGCGCCTCCGACATGGCGAAGGACCAGTCGTACGTCCTCGGGGTCCTCGACGAGAGGCAGCTGGCGCACGCGATGTTCCCGCTCGGGGACACGGTCACCACCAAGGACGAGATCCGGCAGGAGGCCGAACGTCGGGGCCTCGCGGTCGCCAAGAAGCCCGACTCGCACGACATCTGCTTCATCGCGGACGGGGACACCCAGGGCTTCCTCGCCCGGCGTCTCGGCCGTACGGAGGGCGACATCGTCGACGAGTCCGGCACCAGGCTGGGCACGCACGACGGCGCCTACGGCTTCACGATCGGCCAGCGCAAGGGCCTGCGGATCGGCACCCCGGCGCCCGACGGCAAGCCGCGCTACGTGCTCGACATCTCGCCGGTGGACAACACGGTGACGGTCGGCCCGGCGGCCTCCCTGGACGTGAGCGGGCTGACGGCGATCACCCCGCGCTGGTGCGGTGCCGTTCCGACCGGCCCCGGCACCTACACGGCCCAGCTGCGCGCCCATGGCGGCGAGTGCGAGGTCACCGCGGAACCCGTCGACGGCGAGCTCCGGGTGACCTTCACCGAGCCGGTCCGCGGCGTCGCCCCCGGCCAGGCGATCGTGCTGTACGACGGCACGCGCGTGGTGGGCTCCGCGACGATCGCGACGACCAAGCGTGCGACGACCGCCGTGGCGTGACCGCCCGGCGCTAACCGGCGAAGAAGTCCGCGAGCAACGGCGCCAGCACCTCGGGATCCACGACGTGGGTCTGGTCCTCCAGCGCGCGGTACGTGCCCTCCTGTGCCGCGTCCGCCACCGCCCTGGTCGCCCTGCGCATCCACTCGGGGCTCGCGGCACCCGCCACGGCCAGGACGGGCACTCCGATCGCGGCCAGCCGCTCCCGGGGCACCAGCCCGCCGTCCATCACCGCGTCGTCGTACGCGAGGGTCGGCGCGATCGCCTCCATGTCGGCCCACATGGGGGACTGACGGGCGCTCGCGATCACCTCGGGGGCCAGGCCGGTGAGCCGGAGGAACAGCTCCACCGCGTCCCCTGGGCGGCCCTGCCCGAGCGCCTCGCTGAGCCGGGCGGTGTACTCGGCACGTTCCGGAGCGCCGCCCCCGAAGTCGGCGTACGGCGGCTCGTAGACGGCGACCCGGGGGACCGGCAGCCCGCTCTCTGCCGCGTGCAGCACCAGCGCGCCGCCCGACGAGATTCCGTACAGCGCCGCCTCGCCGCCCGCCGCCTCGATGAGCGCGGCGAGATCTTCGACCTCGCGTGCCACCGCGTACGGCTGCGTGTCGCCGCTGGCGCCGCGGCCCCGGCGGTCGTACACGATGACACTGAAGCGGCCGGAGAGGTGCGCGGCCAGGGGCACCACCGTGGCGCCCGTGGACATCGCGCCGCTCACCAGGACGACCGCCGGGCCCTGTCCGGTGCGTTCGTACGCGATGGGGGTCCCGTCGCGCGAGATCGTCTGCTTGTCCATGTCTGTGAGACTGCCGCAGAGCGACGGCGTTAATCGCTCACGACACTGCTACTCGGTCATGACACTTCCACCTCGTAGAAGCAGAGGTGGTCCTTGATCCGGGCGACGTCCTCCTTGGGTTCCGGATACGCCCAGACGAGGTCGGGGGCGCCCGGCAGGGACCAGTACGACGCCGTCCCCTTGAAGGGGCAGACGGTGTGGGTCTCCGAGGGCGTCAGCAGGTCGAGGCGCACGTCCTCGGCCGGGATGTAGTAGCGCGCGGGAGAACCGGTCTCGTGCAGTACGAGGGGCCGGTCGCTCTCCGCCAGTACCTGTCCGTCGTGCACCACGCGGACATGCTGGTCGGCTTGCTCGATGGTGATCGTGTGTCCTTGGTCCATATCCGAAAAGCGTTTGCGGGCCGCCGCTTCTTCCCGCCTACGGTTGCCGCATGAACATCTGTGTCTTTCTCTCGGTCGCCGACCTCGCCGACACCTACACCCGTCCTGCTCGTCAGTTCGCCGAACTGCTCGGCAAGGGCGGTCACACCTTGGTGTGGGGCGGCTCGGACGTGGGCCTCATGAAGGTCGTCGCCGACGGTGTGCAGGAGACGGGCGGGAGACTGGTAGGGGTCTCCGTCGGGTTCCTGGCGGCCAAGGCCAGGGCGGGAGCCGACGAGATGGTGATCGCGAAGGATCTCGCGGAGCGCAAGAGGCTGCTGCTGGAGAAGGCCGACGCGATCGTGATCATGGTCGGTGGGACCGGGACGCTCGACGAGGCGACGGAGATCCTGGAGCTGAAGAAGCACAGGCACACCGACAAGCCGGTGGTCCTGCTGAACACGGCCGGCTTCTACGACGGCCTGAAGGAGCAGTTCCGCCGCATGGACGACGAGGGGTTCCTGCCGCGGCCGCTCACCGACCTGGTGTTCTTCGCCGAGGAGCCGGTGGGGGCGCTCGCCTATCTCGAGGAGTCGCTCGGCGTTCGCTAGCACCGTGGTGCGAGCATGGCGGACATGGCAACTCATGTGATCACCGGAGCTGGCTCCGGCATCGGTGCGGCCGTGGCGCACCGCCTGCACGCGCGCGGGGACGACCTCGTGCTGCACGCGCGGGACGCCGGGCGGGCCAAGGAACTGGCGGCCGAATTCCCCGGGGCGCGCACCCTGGTCGGCGACCTGTCCGATCCCGACAGGCTGTCCTGGGCGTTCTCCCACCAGACCCTCCCGGACCGGGTGGACTCCCTCCTGCACATCGCGGGGGTGGTCGACCTCGGCCGGGTGGGCGAGCTGACCCCGAAGTCCTGGCGCCACCAGCTCAACGTCAACCTGATCGCCCCCGCCGAGCTGACCCGCCACTTCCTGCCCCAACTGCGCACGTCCCGCGGCCATGTCGTCTTCGTCAACTCGGGCGCGGGGCTGAACGCCCACGCGGAATGGTCGGCGTACGCGGCCTCCAAGCACGGACTCAAGGCCCTCGCGGACTCCCTGCGCCACGAGGAGCACGGGAACGGCATCCGGGTCACCTCGGTCTACCCCGGCCGCACGGCGAGCCCCATGCAGGCCAAGGTCCACCAGCAGGAGGGCAGGACGTACGACCCGTCCCAGTGGACCGCCCCCGAGTCGGTGGCGACGACGATCCTGATGTGCCTGGACCTGCCGCGGGACGCGGAGGTCAACGACCTGACGGTCCGGCCGGGCGCATAGCACCGCGACCGGAGCAGCATCGGGACGGGGCGGTACGGGGGCGGCCGAATCCAGGCCTGGCCGGCCCGGCATGGCGACGGGATACCGGGCCGAACCACGGGACGGCGTCCCCAGCCTCCGGACCCGTCCCGCGGACGGCCCCGAGCAGGCCTCGCGGGCGGAGGGCCTACGCTGCCGGGGTGAGCGAAAACAGCCAGTTCAGGTTCGGTGGCGCCACCGGGGTGGGATCCATGCCCGGACAGGACGCGCGGGAGGCCGCCAAGACCGTCACGGGAAGCTTCGAGGACTTCCCGTTCCTCGCCGAACTGCCCACCCGGGGACCCGGCGCGGACATGATCGGGCGCAGTGCCGGGATGCTCGTGGACCTGTACGCGCGCCTGGAGCCCAGCGGCTGGCGGTTCGGTGACCGGCCGGGCCGGGACACCAGGCGGGCCCGCTCCTGGCTCGGCGAGGACCTCGACGCCCTGGAGGAGTTCACGCAAGGCTACGAGGGGCCGCTGAAGGTACAGGCGGCGGGCCCCTGGACCCTCGCCGCCGCCCTGGAGCTGAAGAACGGTGAGGCGGCGCTCTCCGACGCCGGCGCCTGCCGCGATCTCGCCGGGTCCCTCGCCGAGGGCCTGCGCCTCCACCTCGAGGAGGTCCGGCGGCGGGTGCCGGGCGCCCGGCTCGTGCTTCAACTCGACGAGCCGTCGCTGACCGCGGTCCTGCGCGGCCAGGTGAAGACCGCCAGCGGCTACCGGACCCACCGGGCCGTGGACCGGCAGATCGTCGAGGCCACGCTGCGGGACGTCGCCGGGGTGCACACGGACGGCCCGGTCGTGGTCCACTCGTGCGCGCCGGACGTCCCGTTCGCCCTCCTGCGCAGGGTGGGCGCGGCAGCGGTCTCCTTCGACTTCTCGCTGCTCACCGAGCGTGACGACGACGCGATCGGGGAGGCGGTGGAGGCCGGTACCCGGCTCTTCGCCGGGATCGTCCCGGGGACGGACGGCCCGTTGTCGGACCCTGCCGGTAGCGTCATGGGTGTCAGGACGCTGTGGCGCAGGCTGGGGCTGCATCCGGGGCTTCTCGCGGAGGCGGTCACCCTCACGCCGACATGTGGCCTCGCGGGCGCCTCCCCGGACTACGCCCGCAGGGCACTGGCCCACTGCGTCCGGGCGGCGAGATCCCTCGCGGACAACCCTGAGTAACGGGAGGACAACACGGTGGCCGGCGACAAGCAAGCGGAGACGACGGTGCCCGTCGAGGCGCGGGAGCAGCATGCGCAGCTCGCTGAGCAGATCGAGGAGCACCGCTTCCGGTACTACGTGAAGGACGCTCCCGTCGTCAGCGACGCGGAGTTCGACCGGCTCCTGCGCTCTCTGGAGGCGCTGGAGGAGGAGTATCCGGAGCTGCGCACACCCGACTCGCCGACTCAGAAGGTGTCGGGGGCCTACGAGACGGAGTTCACGGCCGTCGAGCACCGCGAGCGCATGCTCTCCCTCGACAACGCGTTCGACGACGAGGAACTCGCCGCCTGGGCCGACCGCGTCGCCAAGGAGGTCGGCACCTCCACGTACCACTTCCTGTGCGAGCTGAAGGTCGACGGCCTCGCGGTCAACCTGACCTATGAGAACGGCCGCCTCACGCGCGCGGCAACCCGGGGTGACGGCCGCGCGGGCGAGGACATCACCCCCAATGTCCGTACGATCGCGGAGATTCCGGACCGCCTCAAGGGCGACCGCGTACCCGATCTGGTGGAGATCCGGGGCGAGGTCTACTTCCCGATGGAGAAGTTCCTGGAGCTGAACGCCCGCCTGGTGGAAGGCGGCGACAAGCCCTTCGCCAACCCCCGCAACGCGGCGGCGGGTTCCCTGCGCCAGAAGGACCCGCGCATCACCGCCGGCCGCCCCCTGCACATGGTGGTCCACGGCATCGGCGCTCTGGAGGGCTTCGAGGGCGGCCTCGCCCGGCTGTCCGAGGCCTACGACATGCTGCACACCTGGGGACTGCCCACCGCGAAGTACAACAAAGTGGTCGACGACCTCGGCGGCGTACGTGAGTTCATCGCGTACTTCGGGGAGAACCGCCACTCGGTGGAGCACGAGATCGACGGTGTCGTGGTCAAACTCGACGAGATCCGCCTCCAGGGACGTCTCGGTTCCACGGCGCGTGCGCCGCGTTGGGCGATCGCCTACAAGTACGCCCCGGAAGAGGTCAACACCAAGCTCATCGATATCAAGGTGGGTGTCGGGCGCACCGGTCGCGTCACACCGTACGCGCAGGTCGAGCCGGTCACGGTGGCCGGTTCCGAGGTCGAGTTCGCCACCCTGCACAACCAGGAAGTGGTCAAGGCCAAGGGCGTCCTGATCGGCGACACCGTGGTGCTCCGCAAGGCCGGCGACGTGATCCCGGAGATCCTCGGACCGGTCGTGGACCTGCGGGACGGCACCGAGCGCGAGTTCGTGATGCCGGCCGAGTGCCCGGAGTGCGGCACGCCCCTGCGGGCCATGAAGGAAGGCGACATCGACCTGCGCTGCCCCAACGGCCGGACATGCCCGGCCCAGTTGAGGGAGCGCGTCTCCTACCTGGCCGGCCGGGAGTGCCTCGACATCGAGCACTTCGGCGATGTGGCGGCGGCAGCGCTCACCCGTCCGCTGGAGCCGGCCGATCCGCCGCTCGCGGACGAGGGCGACCTCTTCGACCTGACCGTGGAGAGGCTGCTGCCCATCACGGCGTACGTCCTCGACCCGGACAGCGGCCTGCCCAAACGCGACCCCAAGACGGGCCAGGAGAAGATCGTCACGGTCTTCGCCAATCAGAAGGGCGAACCGAAGAAGAACACCCTGGCTCTCCTCCAGAACATCGAGGAGGCCAAGAGCCGCCCGCTCGCCCGTTTCATCAACGGTCTTTCCATCCGGCACGTCGGGCCGGTGGCGGCACAGGCGCTCGCCCGTGAATTCCGCTCCATCGACCGCATCGAGCAGGCCACCGAGGCGGAGCTGGCGAGCACGGACGGCGTGGGCCCGATCATCGCCGCCTCGCTCAAGCAGTGGTTCACCGAGGACTGGCACCGCGAAATCATCCGGAAGTGGAAAGCGGCGGGCGTTCGAATGGAGGAGGAGGGCTCCGCGGAGGACGAGGGGCCGCGCCCGCTGGAAGGTCTCACGGTCGTCGTCACCGGCACCCTCGAACACTTCACCCGCGACGGCGCCAAGGACGCGCTGCAGAGCCGGGGCGCGAAAGTGACCGGTTCGGTTTCCAAGAAGACCTCTTTCGTGGTCGTGGGCGAGAATCCTGGATCGAAGTACGACAAGGCCATGCAGTTGAAGGTCCCTGTTCTCAATGAGGACGGTTTCTCCGTCCTGTTGGAGCAAGGGCCGGAAGCGGCCGCGGAAGTCGCGCTTCCGACCGGGGAGTAGCGGTTCAATGTCACCCGTTCGGCGCATACCAGATGCATACGGGTGGCCGGGGCGCATTCGGGCAACCGTCGACGACCGCTGCCCGTGGAAGGCTTCTGCGGCCTACTGTTGAGGTGTGCGCCTGCCGTGCTCGGTCGCGTGGCGGGTATTCAGACGCGGTGGCGTTGACGGTTCGTCGGGCAGCGGGCCGCGTGGCGTGGGCACTGCCGGCTGTGAGAGGGACGGGAATGGAACCGACCGAGAGCGCCGCCCCGGACTCACGGCCACCGCTGCGCCGAATATCCGGCGCCTGGCGATTGTGCCGCCGGACAGCACGGCCGTCGGACCGTAAGCGCGTGGAGGTGCACGGCGCCATACCGGCGTTCCTGCCCGGAGCGGCCTCCGCACCGGGAGCCTCCTTCGGCGCCGGAGTCCCCCCAAGTGGTGCGCCGGGCCTGCCTGTCATAGTGGCACCCACCGCGGCCGGTCCGCTCGCGGTCCGGCGGGCGCTCGTACTGCCCGGCCGGGACGGCGAGCGGCACACGCCCCGGCCTGTGTTGCCCGGGGCGGTCGTCACGGCCGCCGCGTTCGTCCTCGGGGCCGGCTTCATCCGGGCGTTCGGCGGACACCACGCACTGTTCCCCTCCGGCACCGTCGGCTGGTCCCTGGCCGTGCTCACCGGCGTCATCGTCGGTCACCTGGTCGCGCTCGGCCGGGTGCGCTGGTGGGGCGGCACGGGCTCGGGCGCCGCCCTGACCCTCGCCGTGCTGCTGCTGTACGGCTGGGTACCGGCCGGGATGGTCAGCCTCATCGTGGTCGTCCTGGTCGGCGCGGCCCGGCTCGGCCGCTGGCGGCAGGGCGTCCTGCACGGCGCGGTCGACATCCTCGGCATCGGTGCCGCGGCGCTCGTCCTGGCGCTCTTCGGCAGCGTCCCGACCGTCGAATCGCCCTGGGACCCGCAGAGCTGGACCGTCTACACCGCGCCCGAGGTCGTCCTGGTCGCCACCGCCTATCTGGCGGTGACCCGGCTGCTGCTGTGGTACCTGGGCGCCCCGGGCGCCGACGGGCTGCCCACCGTCGCTCGTTCCGCGCTGGTCAGGCATGGACTCGTCGCCGTCGCCCTGATCGGCATCGCACCGCTGGTCTGCGTGGTGGCCGTCGCGCAGCCGCTCCTGCTGCCCCTGTTCTCCATCCCGCTCATCGCCCTCGACTCCACGCTGTGGATCGCCCGCGCCCGGGCCGAGGAGCAGTTGCGCGACCCGCTGACCGGGCTGCCGAACCGGCAGTGGCTGCTGGAACGCACCTGGACGGCACTGGACGACGCCGAGCGGATCGGGGCACGGGCCGCTCTGATGCTGATAGACCTCGACCGTTTCCGGTCGGTGAACGACACACTCGGCCATCTCGCAGGCGACCGGCTGCTCCTGCAGATAGCGGAGCGGCTGCGGCTCGCACTGCCGCGCGGGGCGGAGGCCGCGCGGCTCGGAGGCGACGAGTTCGCGGTGCTGCTCCCGGTCGCGGACTCCACGACGTCGGCGTCGAGGACGGCCCGCAATCTCGTCGCGGCGCTCGGCTCGCCGCTCGATCTGGACGGGCTCACCCTCGTCCTGGAGGCCAGCGCCGGGGTCGCCGTCTTCCCCGACCACGCAGTGGACGCGGAGGGCCTGCTGCGCCGGGCCGACGTCGCGATGTACCAGGCGAAGCGGGACCGTACGGGAGTGGAGGTGTACGAGTCCAAGCGGGACTCGAACACCCCGGACCGGCTCGGACTGCTCGGCGATCTGCGGCGTGCGCTGGACGCACACGAGGTGGCGCTGCACTACCAGCCGAAGGTCCGCTTCGACGGGCAGGTCGCCGGCCTCGAGGCGCTCGTACGGTGGGTGCATCCCGAGCGCGGGAACGTGCCGCCGGACGAGTTCATAGCGATCGCGGAGTCCTCCGGGCTGATGCCCCACCTGACCGAGTACGTCCTGGAGACCGCGCTCGGCCAGGTGGCGCGGTGGCGCAGGCAGGGCCTGAGGGTGCCGGTGGCGGTGAACGTGTCGCCGCGGGACGTCCACACCCCGGGCTTCGCCGGGTCGGTGGCCGCCCGGCTGGCGCGGCACGGGGTGCCCGCCGGAGCGCTGCAGCTGGAGATCACGGAGCATGTGCTCCTGGAAGACCCCCAGCGGGCCGCGGACACCCTGGCGGCGCTGTCCGGGCACGGGGTGAAGATGTCGCTGGACGACTTCGGCACCGGGTACTCCTCGCTGGTGCATCTGCGGCGGCTGCCGGTGAGCGAGCTGAAGATCGACCGGTCGTTCGTGGTGCGGCTGGCGGTGGACGCGGAGGACGCGGAGATCGTGCGCTGCACGGTGGACCTCGCGCACTCGCTGGGCCTGCTCGTCGTCGCGGAGGGCGTCGAGGACGACAAGACCTGGGAGCGACTGCGGGACCTGGGCTGCGACGCGGTGCAGGGCTGGCTGGTCGCCGCCGCGATGCCCGCCGAGGAGACCACGGCCTGGCTGCGGGCCCGGGGGCCCCAGGGCTGGTGCCGCCCCCGCGCGGCACTGCCTGCGGCGGCGACGGACGAGTAGCCCGCGAGCCGCACGTCGGTCCGCGGGTCTGAGCACCCGCCCGGCGTCCGCTGCCCGTAGGCCTCTGGGCTTGTGGGCCCGTCGTCCATCTGTCTGTGGGCTTGTGCGTGGGTGGGGCCGTCTGTCTGTGTCCCTGCGGGCATGTGGTGCCGTCCGTCTGTGGGTCTGCGGGCACGAGGTGCCGTCTGTCTGTGTGCCTGTGCGACCGCGAGGCCGTCTGTCCCCGTGCCTGCGGGCACGGGGCGCGTCCGTCTGTGGGTCTGCGGGCACGAGGTGCCGTCTGTCTGTGTGCCTGTGCGACCGCGAGGCCGTCTGTCCCCGTGCCTGCGGGCACGGGGCG